>CAXSIB010000127.1:0-8297 GCA_964237095.1 uncultured Actinomycetales bacterium | reverse complement strand
CGATCCTCGAGGAGGTGCTGCTCAACGTGATGTACGAGGTGCCGAGCCGCACCGACGTCGCCCAGGTGGTCATCACCCGCGGCGTCGTCCTCGACAACGTCCTGCCGACCCTCGTCCCGCGCGACCGCGAGGCGCGCGAGGCCCGCGAGGCCACGACCAAGCGGCCGCCGCGCGAGAAGAGCGCCTGACCCGGACGTGAGCAGCTCCGACCGCCGCTGGAGCGAGGTCGCCCCGGGTGTGTGGGTGTGCCGTCACCGCGACCTCGACCTCACCACCGGCTTCGTCC
The DNA here is from genome assembly GCA_964237095.1 of uncultured Actinomycetales bacterium. Lineage (GTDB taxonomy): Bacteria > Actinomycetota > Actinomycetes > CAXTBU01 > CAXTBU01 > CAXSIB01. Next base: position 8,011 of record CAXSIB010000127.1, on the reverse strand, counting down.
TCGGCACCGACGCCGGGCTGGTCGTGGACACCGGGGCCGACCTCGTCGCCGGCGCCGGCCTGCGGGCGGACCTGGCCGCACTCCCCGGGGTCGGCCCGGACGTGGCGCTGTCGGTCGTCTACACCCACGCCCACCACGACCACTGCTTCGGCACGGCCGCCCTCACGTCGGCGACCTCCCGAGACGCGGCCTCCACCGCGGCGACCCCCCGGGGCGCGGCCGCCGCCGACCGACCGGGGAGCCCCGCGCGTCCGGTGCCGGTCTGGGCGCACGAGCGGTGTGCCGTCGAGCTCGCGGTCAACGGGCTCCGTCGGCGTGGGGAGGTGGTCGCGGAGTACCGCGGGACCGGCCGCGACCGCGCGGCCGAGCGCATCGCCGCGGTGACACCCGTCGTGCCCACCCGCACCCTGAGCACCTCCGCGGCGATCGAGCTGGGCGGTCGGGACGTCCAGCTCCTCCACCTCGGCCGCGGGCACACCGACCACGACGTGGTGGTCCTCGTGCCCGACGCCGACGTCGTGTTCGCCGGGGACCTCGTCGAGCACGGCGCGCCGCCGGCGTTCGAGGACTCCCACCCCGCGGCGTGGCCGACGACGCTGACCCGCCTCCTCGAGCTCCTCGGGCCGACCGCCGCGGCGACGACCGTGGTGCCCGGGCACGGCGACCCCGTCGACACCGGCTTCGTCGCGGGCCAGCGCGACGAGCTGGCGGCGGTCGCCGCCGCCTGCGTGGGCGGCCGGCTCGACGGCGGGCCCTACCCGCCCGCCGTCATGGCCCAGGCGATCGAGGCGTTCCGCCGGGGCTGACGGGCGCGGTGTGCACCACCGCTCCCCTTCCCTCGTGCCCGGGTCCCGGGCGGGCGTACGTTCGGAGGTTCACCGCCTGTCCCGGGCGGTACGAGGGAGTTGTCCGATGACCGCCTTCCTGACCACCGCGGCCCGCCCGTTCCGCTGGCTGCGCCGGCGGTCGAGAGCCGGGGACGGCGCCGCGCTCGACGCGGCCGCGGCCCGCGGGTCCGACTCCCCGCACCCCTCGGAGGCCGACTGGCGGGCGAGCCAGGTCGCCAACGACCACCGGAACAACATCGGCCAGGGCACGGCGGGCCCGTTCTGAGCCCGTCGCTCAGGGGGTCCCGCGGCTGATCGGCTTCGCGCCGGCGGCGAACGAGGTGAGCGCCGAGCCGGCGAGCAGCCGGTTCGGCACCACCCCGCCGCGGACCTCCCGCGTCCAGGTCTCCACCGGCAGCGGCCGGGCGGACGCCGCGAGGACCAGGTTGGCGTAGCGGCGGCCCCGGAAGACCCCGGGCTCGGACACCAGCGCCACGTGGGGGAACACCGCCAGCGCGGTCGCGACCTCCCGGCGGGCGAGGGTGAGCGGCGGCCGGTCGGCGATGTTGGCCAGGTAGAGCCCGTCCGGGCGCAGCACCCGGGCGACGTCGGCGGCGAAGACGTCGTCGGTGAGGTGCGCCGGGGTCAGGACGCCTGCGAACGCGTCCCGCACGACCAGGTCCCAGCCGCCCGCCGCGAGTGCGGCCACCCCCGCGCCCCCGTCCCCGACGCGCAGCTTCAGGCCCGCCACCCCGGCGAGGCCGAACGCGTCGCGGACCAGGTCGACCAGCGCGGCGTCGATCTCGAAGACCACCTGCCGCGACCGGGGCCGGGACGCGGCCACCCGGCGGGGCAGCGCGCACGCCGCCCCCCCGACGTGGACGGCGTCGACCCGGTCGGCGTCGGCCCGGCCGGACAGCGGCCGGGCGCTGTCCAGCAGCCTCGCCATGACGTCGAGGTACTCGAACGCCGACAGGTCGAGGGGGTCGGCCAGGTTCACCGAGGACGACGGCACCCCGTTGACCAGCAGGGTCCACCGGTCGGGGTCGTCGCGATCGGCGATGATCTGCGCCGTCCCGGTGCTGACCTCGTACAGCCCGGGGGTCGGCGGGACCGCCGCCCGCCGGCCGCTCACCGGCTCATCCCGTCACCCGGGCCGCGCCGGGGCGACGAGGCCGCGCCGGAGAGATCAGGCCGACAGCTTCACCGCGGTGACCGCGAGGGTGTCCCCGCCGTCGACGAGGTCGAGGCGCTCGACGTGACCGGCGGCCCGCAGGTCCCCGGCGGCCGCGCGGACCGCGTCGAGCAGGACCGGCGGACCGCTGACCGTCGCGACCTCGACCGGGGTCCGCATGGAGACCTTCGCCTCGCTCTTGGCCTTGCGGATGCCGGCCAGGACGGCCGCGGCCGCAGCGAGGACCGCGGGGTCACCGGCGACCGTGAGCAGCCCGGCCGTGTCCACGAGCTCGTGCTCGGTGGGCCACGGCGCACGGTGCACCGAGCCGGGCTGCCACCACGACCAGGTCTCCTCGGTGACGAAGGGCAGCGCGGGTGCGAACAGCCGCTGCAGCGTCGACAGCGCGAGGGAGAGCGTCGCTCTCGCCGAGGCCCGGCCCGCCGCGGCGGCCGGGTCGTCGCTGTAGGCACGGTCCTTGACCAGCTCCACGTAGTCGTCGCAGAACGACCAGAAGAAGGTCTGGGTGACGTCGAGGGCCGAGGCGTAGTCGAAGGCGTCGAACGCGGCCGTGGCCTCCTCGACCACCCGGGCCAGGCCGGCCAGCACCGCCCGGTCGAGGGGGTCGGTGACGTCGGCGGGTGTCGCGGCCGCCCGGCCGGCGGTGTCACCGGGGTCAGCGGAATCAGCAGGGGCGTCGGCGGACGCCATGCCCAGCACGAACTTGGACGCATTGAGGATCTTGATGGCCAGCCGGCGCCCGATCTTGAGCTCGTTCTCGTCCTTCTTCGCCTGGGGGCTGTTCGGCTCGGAGATGCGCCAGGGGGTGTCGACCCCCGGGCGCACGACGGCGGCCCGCCAGCGCACCGCGTCCGAGCCGAAGCGCTCGAGCAGCTCGGTCGGCACGATCGCGTTCCCCTTGCTCTTGCTCATCTTCTTGCGGTCCTCGTCCACGACGAACCCCGAGATCGCCGCGACCCGCCAGGGGAGCGTGTCGAACTCCAGGTGCGACCGGACCACGGTGGAGAACAGCCAGGTGCGGATGATCTCGTGCGCCTGCGGGCGGAGGTCCATCGGGAACACGCGGGCGAAGAGGTCGGGGTCGCGCTCCCAGCCGCCCACGATCTGCGGGGTCAGCGAGGACGTCGCCCAGGTGTCCATGACGTCCGCGTCCGCGACGAAGCCGCCGGGGACCCCGCGCCGGGATTCCGTGAAGCCCTCCGGGGCCGCCGAGGCGGGGTCGATCGGCAGCAGCGACTCGTCGGGGACCAGGCGCTGGTCGTGGCGGACCTCGCCGTCGTCGCCGACCCGGTACCACAGGGGGAACGGCACGCCGAAGAACCGCTGGCGGCTGACGAGCCAGTCCCCCGTCAGGCCCCGGACCCAGTTCTCGTAGCGGACGCGCATGAAGTCCGGGACCCACTGCAGCGCGCGGCCGCGCTCGAGGAGGGCCTGCGCGACGTCGGGCTCGCGGCCCCCGTTGCGCAGGTACCACTGCAGGGTCGACACGATCTCCAGCGGGTCCTCGCCTTTCTCGAAGAACTTGACCTGGTGGGTGATCGGCCGCGGCTCGCCCTCGAGGGCGCCGGCCGCCCCGAGCTGCTCCACGACGCGCTTCTTCGCCGAGAAGACGGTCAGCCCGGCCAGTTCCCCGTAGGCGGCGCGGCCGGGCGCGGAGTCCAGGCCGGGCGGGGGATCGGGGACGATCCGGCCGTCGCGGCCGATGATCGCCCGTGTGGGCAGGGAGAGCTCGCGCCACCAGGTCACGTCGGTCATGTCCCCGAAGGTGCAGATCATCGCGATGCCCGAGCCCTTGTCCGGCGACGCGAGCCGGTGCGCGAGCACGGGCACGTCCACGCCGAACACCGGGGTGCGGACCGTCGTCCCGAACAGGGGCCGGTACCGCTCGTCGTCGGGGTGGGCGACCAGCGCGACGCACGCCGGCAGCAGCTCCGGGCGGGTGGTCTCGATGAACACCGTCCCGGCCGACGCCCCGGCCGGGTCGAGGCGGGTGAAGCCGACCCGGTGGTAGGTGCCCGGACGCTCCCGGTCCTCCAGCTCGGCCTGGGCGACCGCGGTGCGGAAGCCCACGTCCCACAGCGTCGGCGCCAGGGCCTGGTAGGCCTCGCCGCGCGCGAGGTTGCGGAGGAACGCGCGCTGCGCCGCGGCCCGGGCGGTGTCGCCGATGGTCGTGTACTGGTGGGCCCAGTCGACCGACAGGCCGACGCGCCGCCACAGGTCCTCGAACGTCTTCTCGTCCTCGGTCGTCAGCTCGACGCACAGCTCGACGAAGTTGCGCCGGGAGATGCGAGCGAAGTCCCGGTCGTTGCTCGGCACCTTCGCGGGCGGGGTGAAGTCCGGGTCGTACGGGAGCGACGGGTCGCAGCGGACCCCGTAGACGTTCTGCACGCGGCGCTCGGTCGGCAGGCCGTTGTCGTCCCACCCGATCGGGTAGAAGACGGCCTTGCCGCACATCCGCTGGTAGCGGGCGACGGTGTCGGTGTGCGTGTAGGAGAAGACGTGCCCGATGTGCAGCGAGCCGGAGACGGTGGGCGGCGGGGTGTCGATGGAGAAGACCCGGTCGCGGGTGGCGGTCCGGTCGAACGCGTAGGTGCCCTCGGCCTCCCAGACGGCCGACCAGTGCGCCTCCAGGCCGTCGAGGCTCGGCTTCTCCGGGACACCGCGGGGCGCGCCGGCGGTGGAGAGTTCGCTGGTCATGACCTCATCGTAGAAGTGGGACCGGCGACGCCCCGGCTCGCCGCCGGCCCGGTCGCGGCCCGGGCGCCGGCGGCCGTCGACCGGTCGGTGCCCCGCGGCCGCCCTACCGTGGACGGGTGCCGACCCCAGACGACGACCGCCTCGCCCACCCGGAGTACGACAGCGCCGAGCTGAGCGAGCTCCGCGGCCTCGCCGGCGACGACCCGGACGGCGAGGACCTCGACGACCTCGACGACGACGGCTCGGACGGCGCCTCCCGGCGGGCCGGGGCGGACCGGGCCGGAAGGGACGACACCGACGACACCGAGGGCGACGACGCGCCGGCCGGCGACGACGACGACGCCGACGAGGACACCGAGGAGCGCTACGCGGAGGTCGAGGCGGCGCTGCTCGACCGCTGGCCCGAGGCCCGCATCGACCCGACCCTGGAGCGGATCCGGCTGTTCTGCGACGTCCTCGGCGACCCGCAGGCCGCGGTGCCCGTCATCCACCTCACCGGCACCAACGGCAAGACCTCGACGGCGCGGATGACCGAGACCCTGCTGCGCGGGCTCGGCCTGCGGACCGGGGCGTTCACCAGCCCGCACCTCCAGCAGACCCGCGAGCGGATCGCCGTGGACGGTCGGCCCCTGACCCGCGCGCGCTTCGTCGAGGTCTACGACGACGTCGAGCCCTACCTCCGCCTGGTCGACGACCGCTCCGGGCACCGCATGTCGTTCTTCGAGGCCCTGACCGGGATGGCGTACGCGGCGTTCGCCGACACCCCGGTCGACGTCGCGGTGGTCGAAGTCGGGCTCGGCGGGACCTGGGACGCCACCAACGTCGCCGACGGCCGGGTCGCCGTCCTCACCCACGTCGACGTCGACCACGCCAAGCTCCTCGGGGACACCCCGGCCCAGGTCGCGTCGGAGAAGGTCGGGATCATCAAGGCCGGCGCGGTCGTGGTCAGCGCGGCCCAGCTGCCCGAGGTCGACGCGGTCATCGACGCCCGGGTGGCCGAGGTCGGCGCCACCCTCTACCGCTCGGGACGCGACTTCGAGGTGCTCACCCGGGTCGTGGCCGTCGGCGGGCAGCTGCTCGGGATCCGGGGGATCGGCGGCACCTACCCCGACCTCTACCTCCCGCTGCACGGCGCCCACCAGGCCGAGAACGCCGCCTGCGCGCTCGTCGCGGCCGAGGCGTTCTTCGGCGGCGGCTCGCGGGCGCTGCGCCAGGACGCGGTGTCCGACGCGTTCTCGGTGATGAGCTCCCCGGGGCGCCTGGAGCTGGTGGCCCACCAGCCGACCGTGCTGATCGACGCCGCCCACAACCCCGACGGCGCCCGGGCGGCCGCGGCGGCGCTGGCCGAGGCGTTCACGTTCCGCCGCCTGGTCGGGGTGCTCGGCGTCATGGGCGACAAGGACGCCGCGGGGGTGCTCGCGCCGTTCGCCGACGTCCTCGACGAGGTCGTCGTCACCGAGAACTCCACCGACCGGGCGATGGCCGCCGAGGACCTCGCCGAGCTCGCCGAGCAGGTGTGGCCGGAGACCGCGGTGCACATCGTCCCGGACCTGGAGGAGGCCATCGCCCTGGCCCGGCGGCTCGCGCAGGACGGCCCGGCGGTGCGCGACCTGCCCGGCGGGGCCGGCGGGACGGCCGGGGTCCTGGTCACCGGCTCGGTGGTGACCGCCGGGCAGGCGCGCGAGCTGCTCCTCGGGCCGGACTCGATCGTCGGCGAGCGGGCGGCGGACCTCAAGGCCGACGCGGTCGCGGCCGCCGCCGCGGAGGACGACGACGACGACGACCTCGAGCCGGTCGAGGGCCGGGCCGGGGACCCCTTCGACGGGCTGGGGATCTAGCCCGTGCGAGGGATGTGTGCCGCGATCCTGACCCTCGAGGCGTTCCTCGTCGCGTTCGCGATCGCCCCCGCGATCGTCGTGTCCCACACCTCCGGCGCGGTGGCCGGGATCGGCGGCGGCCTGCTGGCACTGCTGTGCGTCGTCGCGGCCGGGTCGCTGCGCCGGCCGGGGGGCTACGTGCTCGGGTTCGCCGTGCAGGTGCTGCTGGTGCTCGCCGGGCTCGCCACGCCGCTCATGTACGTGCTCGGGACCCTCTTCCTGGTCATCTACACGATGGCGTTCGTGCTCGGTCGCCGGATGGACCAGGAGAAGGCGGCCCGCCGGGTGGCGGAGGCCGCCCTCGCCGCCCGCCCGGGGGACGAGGTCGGGCCGGCCCGACCGGTCTGACCGGTCACCGTCACGGTGCCCGGGGCCGACGTTCCGCCCGACCGGTCGTGGCGCGCCCGATAGGTTCCGGTCGGCGGTGCGGTCGTGAGACCACCGCCGTCGACTCGCGCGACAGCCCCTGTCGCGACCGGAACACCGACGGGAGACACCGTGGCCGACCCGACCGTGCAGCAGACCCTCGTGCTGCTCAAGCCCGACACCGTCCGCCGCGGGCTGGCGGGGGAGGTCCTCGGCCGCTTCGAGGCCAAGGGCCTGACCCTCGTGCGCGCCGAGCTGCGGACGATCGACGGCGCGTTCGCCGACCGGCACTACGCCGAGCACGTCGAGCGTGACTTCTACCCGCCGCTGCGCACCTTCATCACCTCCGGGCCGCTGCTCGCGCTGGTCCTCTCGGGGGACACCGCGATCGAGGTCGTCCGCACGCTGATCGGCCCGACGGACGGCCGGAAGGCGGCCGGCGGCACCGTGCGCGGCGACCTCTCGCTCTCCAACCGCGAGAACCTCGTCCACGCCTCGGACTCCCCGGAGTCCGCGGCGCGGGAGATCGGGCTCTGGTTCCCCGACCTCTCCTGACGGCCCGATCGGTCCGGTCGGGCGCTCGGTGACCGCGACGGCTCCGGTTGTGTGGGACCATCGGACTGTCCGGGCGAACCGCGTGTCCGTCCGGTCACCGGAAGCCGCAGACCCCATCGGTCCGCCGCCCGTTCCGGCCCGCAGCTCGCGGCGCCGAGGGTGGCACCAGGTCCGGTCCGCGGTCCGAGTCCGGCGAGGACGTCGTGTGCCGGCCCCCGACCAGGGGTCGTGGCACCGGCAGCCCGCAGCCACGATGCGGTCCGGTCCCCCAGACTTCAGCGCCCCGCGCGCGATGACCAGCCCGCCCTGTGATCACGGCGGGCGAACGGAGACCTTGTGGTCGACCACGAGCAGCCCACCTCCCCGACCGACACGTCCGCCGCGGTCCCCGCCGCCGGGGACGCCGACCGGGACACCACCGCCACGCCCACCGCGAGCGCCGACGGCGGCGCGGACGCCACGGCAGCGCCGCCGGCCGCGAAGAAGACCGCCCG
>CAXSIB010000126.1:0-8324 GCA_964237095.1 uncultured Actinomycetales bacterium | reverse complement strand
CAGCACCGCGGCCGGGTCTACGGCCTGGTCGGACCCGTGTGGGAGCAGGGGGTCGTCCTCGCCGAGCACCTCAGCGGCCGTGACCCACGGGCGGTCTACACCGGCTCCCGGACGTCGACCAAGCTGAAGGTGGCCGGGGTGGACGTCGTCTCGATGGGCCTGACGGCTCCCGAGCGGGGGACCGATGAGGTCCTTCGGTTCGCCGAGCCGGCCCGCGGGGTCTACCAGAGCGTCGTGATCCGCGACGACCGGCTCGTCGGGGCGACCCTGCTCGGGGACACGTCGAAGAGCGCGTTCCTCATCCAGGCCTTCGACCGCGGCACGCTTCTGCCCGCGGACCGCCGCCGGCTGCTGTTCGACCTCGGGGAGGCCGCGGCGGGGGTCGGGGTCGCGGAGCTGCCCGACGACGCCCAGGTCTGCAACTGCAACGGCGTCACCAAGGGGACGATCGTGGGCTGCGTCCGGGGCGGGCGGACGACGGTGGGCGGGGTGATGGACGCCACCCGGGCCGGGAAGGGCTGCGGGAGCTGCAAGGTCCTCGTCACCCAGATCGTGGAGTGGGCCGCGGGGGACGCGCTGCGCGTCGACCCGAAGGCGTCCTGGTACGTCCCGGGCGTCGGGTTGTCCAAGCCGGACCTCGTCGCGGCGATCCGCGAGCAGGGGCTGCGGTCGGTGTCGAGCGTGTTCGCCGCGCTCGCTCCCGGCGGCGCGGAGGACGCCCGGTCGAAGATGGGGCTCGCCTCCCTGCTGAAGATGCTGTGGGGTGCCGACTACGTCGACGAGCGCGACGCCCGCTACGTCAACGACCGGGTCCACGCGAACATCCAGCGGGACGGGACGTTCTCGGTGATGCCGCAGATGAAGGGCGGGGTGACGAGCCCGGGTCAGCTGCGCCGGATCGCCGACGTCGCCGAGAAGTACGAGGTGGGGCTGGTGAAACTCACCGGCGGCCAGCGCATCGACCTGCTCGGCATCCGGAAGGAGGACCTGCCGAAGGTGTGGGCGGACCTCGACATGGCCGCCGGCTGGGCGTGGGGCAAGTCCTTCCGGACGGTCAAGACCTGTGTGGGCACGGACTTCTGCCGGTTCGGCGTGGGCGACTCGACCGCGCTCGGCATCGCGATCGAGGACCGCTACCAGGGGCTCGAGGCGCCGGCGAAGATGAAGCTCGCCGCGTCGGGGTGCCCGCGCAACTGCGCCGAGGCGACCGTGAAGGACGTCGGGGTGGTCGCGATCGAGGGCGGACACTGGGACATCCACATCGGGGGGGCGGCCGGGGCCGAGGTGCGCAAGGGCGATGTCCTCACCCGGGTGGACACCCACGAGGAGGTGGTCACCCTCATCGGCCGGTTCATCCAGTACTACCGGGAGAACGCCAACTGGCTGGAGCGGATGTACGCGTTCGTGCCCCGGGTCGGGCTCGAGGAGATCCGGGCGATCGTGGTCGAGGACCGGGACGGGACCGCGGCGCGCCTCGACGCGGCGGTCACGGCCGCGGTCGAGTCCTACCGCGACCCGTGGCAGGAACGCGACGACCCCGCGACCCCGGGGCAGTTCCGGACGTCGCTGCCGCTGGTCGACCTGCCGCTGGTCCCGGACCGGGCGGCGGCGCGGGCGTGAGCGCGTCGCCGGAGCTTCGGGTCCCGTCGTCGGTGCTCGCGTCCGGCGGGACCGCGGACGCCGGATGGTCACCCGACCCGTCGAGCTCGGTGTCGGTGCGGATCGGTGTGCTGGCGGACATCCCCCCCGGCGAGGGTCGCGCCTACGACGCCCGCGGCCACCAGGTCGCGGTCTTCCGCCTGCGCAGCGGGGAGGTCCGCGCGGTGCAGGCGGTCTGCCCGCACCGCGGCGGCCCGCTGGCCGACGGTCAGACCGACAGGCGGGTCGTCGTGTGCCCGCTGCACCTGTTCGCCTGGAACACCGTGACCGGGGAGTCGGCCGCCGGCCTCGACCCGGTCCGCGTCTACCCGGTCCGCGTCGACCGCGGGGAGCTGGTCGTCGAGGTGCCGGCCTGAGTCGTCTCGCGAGCTTCTCGGCGGGGACCGGCTGATCACGGACGCCCGCCGTGGTCAGGGCAGCCGGGTGGTCACGAACAGGAGGCAGCCGGTGGCACTCGCGTAGGGCCCGTGGTGCATCCCCGGTGGCCGGCACGCGTACATGCCAGCGGTGGCGGTGAGGCCGAGGGTCTGGTCGGTGAGCTCACCGGAGACGACGAGCACCTCCTCCCAGTACGGGTGGGTGATCACGTCGGGCCGGGTGGCGCCGCCGGGGTCGTAGCGCTGGAGCAGGGTGCTGTCGCCGGAGCCCGGGTCGCGGCTGAGCAGCAGGTCGCTGACCCCGCCGACGGCGCCGGGTGACGGCGTCCAGGCCCCGCTCGGACGGTCGAACTCGCGCTCGGGCTTCACCCACACGGCGTTCACCTCCTCGCCCTCGCGCATGATCCGGTCGGCGGACCCGCCGGCATCGTCAGCCGACCGGCTCGGGCAGCCGGTCGACCCGGTAGGCCACGCCGAGCCCCGTCCCGGTCACCGGGTCGTCGAGGCGGACGGTCCAGCGGCCGGCGAAGGGGTCGACGTCCGCGACCATCGCGACGGTGCCGCCGAGGAGGACCGTCCCGGTCCGCAGCAGACCGCGCTCGCGCAGGACCGCCAGCCAGTGCTCCGGACGGAGCAGGGCGGCGAGCGTGGCGTCCTGGATCAGCCCGCCGGGGTCGGTGCCGGCACTGTCGCCGGCGTCCGTGCTGTCGGTGTCGGCGGGCCCGACCCACGCGCGCAGGCGGATCTCGTCGAGGTGGTCGGCCACGTCGACCAGCCGCCACGCCTGCTCGGACAGGACGTCGAGCCCGGCGTTCTTGCTCCACGCCACCCCGTGGACCTCGAGCGCCCGGTCGGTGTGGTCGCACGCCGCGGCGAGCAGGACGTCCTCGGGGTCGGGGCCGGCGACGACCAGCGCCCACTCGGCCTCCCCCGACGTCCGCCCGTGCTGGGCGGGCACCGAGTCCGTCTGCGCCGCGAGGTAGGGCGCGACCGGGTACAGCGCCGGGGTCGTCGCGGGCGCCGGGACGCCGAGCCGCGCCAGCTCGGCGACGTGCGCGGCCACCTCGTCCTGCGCGCGGCCCGCGTAGCCCGCGTTGAGCAGCGACCGGACCTGTACCGCCCGGGACGTCCCGTCGGGGAGCCGGAAGTCCAGCGTGGGGGTGGTGCTCACCGCACCGCCGGCCGTCGGGAGCGGTCCGGGGTGGGCACGGACGCGAGCATCCCACGCGAGGATGAGGAGGCCGGCGCTCGCCGCGCCCTGTCCAGGAGGTCTCCGTGCGCATCGCCCTCGACCAGCTGCGGAGCACCGACGACCCGGGGGCCAACCTCGCGCTGGTCGCGGCCGCGGTCGACCGGGCCGCCGCCGCCGGGGCGCGCCTGCTCGTCCTCCCCGAGGCGACGATGTGCCGGTTCGGGGGGCGGCTCGCCGGGATCGCCGAGCCGGTCGACGGCCCGTGGGGGCGAGCGGTGTCCGACCTCGCCGACGAGGCCGGGATCGCCGTGGTGGCAGGGATGTTCACGCCGGGCGCGGGCGGTCGGGTCCGCAACACCCTCCTCGTCACCGGTGCCGGGGTGCGGGCCCGGTACGACAAGATCCACCTCTACGACGCGTTCGGGTTCGCCGAGTCCGACACCGTCGAGGCCGGCGATGAACCAGTCGTCGTCACGGTCGACGGCGTCGGGATCGGCCTGGCCACCTGCTACGACCTCCGCTTCCCCGGGCTCTTCCAGACCCTCGGCTCCCACGGCGCCGCCGTCGTGGTGGTGGCCGCGTCGTGGGGCGCCGGCCCCGGCAAGGTCGCCCAGTGGGAGCTGCTCGCCGCGGCCCGCGCGCTGGACTCGACGTGCTGGGTCGTGGCCTGCGGACAGGCGGCACCTGCGCCGGACGACCCGCGCCCCGCGTCGGTGCCGGCGGGGATCGGGCACTCCCGCGTGGTCGACCCGCTCGGCCGGGTCGTCGCCGAGCTGGGCTCCGACCCCGGTCAGCTGGTGGTCGACCTCGACCCCGAGGTCGTCACCGCCGTCCGGGCCGGCCTGCCGGTGCTGCTCAACCGGCGGTTCTGACCGGTCGGCGGTCCTCAGCGGCGACCGTCTCAGCGTGACCGGGGCGGTGCAGTCACGGTCCTCCGACGCAGGCGGCCACCGAGGAGACCGCCGGTGATGACGATGCCGAGGCTGAGCAGGGACAGGACGAGGCCCGTGTCCCGACCGGGATCGGTCGTCAACGGCAGGACGGCGAGCGGGAGGAGCAGGACCATCTGCAGCAGACCCAGCCGGGTGACGCGCCCGACGAGGGGCGCGATCCACCAGCTGTCCCTCGAGGCGGTGCTGCGGGTGAGATCCGAGGCCATGACCGGACGCTACGGCACCTCTCGGCGCTCGGGAGCGGGACAGCGGGACACCACGCGGCGGTTCGAGCCGTCCCGGCTCGGCCGGCCGACCCGCGTCACCGCCGCGTCCCGGGGGGCGGATCGTGCTGGTCCGCCCGCTCCGGGCGGTGGGAGAGTGCCGCATGACCTCAGGCGCGCAGATCGCCGGCGCAGGCACCCTGGAGAGCCTGGCCGACGCGTTCTTCACCGCCCAGCACACCCACGACCCCCTCAACGCGACGCTGCTGGGGCTGAGTGAGTTCGACGGGTCGCTGCCCGACCTGCGCCGGGCCGCGGACGCCGCCGCGGCCGCGGACTTCCGCCGGATCGCCGCCGCGGCGGCGGCTGTGTCGACCGCCGCGGCAGGGGTGTCGCCGGCGGGCCGCGACCCGAGCAGCCGGGCGGAGGTCGACCGCGCCGTGCTGACGTGGATGGCCACCGCGGCCGCGGACGACGCCGAGCACTGCCTGTGGGAGTCCAATGCCTCCGCCGCGGGGTATGTGTCCCCGCAGGCGCTGGTGTTCCAGGCCGTCCCGGCCACCCCGCTGCCCGACGACGCCGCCCGGCAGGCGCTGCTCGACCGCCTCGCCGGGCTCGCCGCCCACTTCGACGCCCTCGGCGCCCGCTACCTCGAGGCGGCCGCCGGCGGCCGGGTGCCCACCGCGGTCGGCGTCGGTCAGGCCGTGGCCCAGCTGGAGAACCACCTGGCCCGCCCCGTCGAGTCCGACGTCCTCGTCCCCGCGGGCCTCGGCCCGCGCCGGGCGGCCGCGGCGACGATCGTGGAGCAGGCGGTGCGCCCGGCCATGCGGCGGCTCGCCGACGTCCTGCGCGGGGAGCTGCTGGCGGTCGCCCGCGGCGACGAGGCCGTGGGCATCGGCGCCGTCCCGGGCGGGGCGGCGGGCTACCGGGCCGCGGTCGCGCGCCACACGAGCCTCGACCGGACGCCGGACGAGATCCACCAGCTGGGGCTCGACGTCCTGGCGGAGCTGGCGGGGGAGTGGACCGACGTCGGCCGCCCGGCGCTCGGGCTCACCGATCCCGCCGAGATCCGCGCCGCGCTCCGGGGCGACCCCGCCCTGCGGTTCGAGACCCGCGAGCAGATCCTCGAGGTCGTCACCGACGCCCTCGGCCGTGCCGAGGCCCACCGGTCGGAGCTCCTGCCGCCGCTGGGGATCGGCGCGTGCGTGATCGAGGAGATCGACCCCGCGGAGGCCGGCAACGCCGCGCTGGCGTACTACCGCCCGCCGTCCGAGGACGGCGGACGGCCGGGTGCCCACTGCGTCCTCACCGCGGACCCGGGCGCGCGCTTCCGCTTCGAGTACGAGGCGCTGGCCTTCCACGAGAGCGTGCCGGGACACCACCTCCAGCTCGCCTCGGCCCAGCTGCTGATCGGGCTGCCGCGCTACCGCCGCCACGTCGACACGCAGCTGTGCGCCTACATCGAGGGCTGGGGCCTCTACGCGGAGCGGCTGGCCGACGACCTCGGGTTGTACTCGTCGCCCCTGGCGCGCCTGGGGATGCTGTCCTTCGACGCGCTGCGGGCGTGCCGCCTCGTCGTGGACACGGGCATGCACGCACTCGGCTGGTCGCGGACCCGGGCGATGGACTTCATGCGGTCGAACACGGCGACGCCGGAGGCCAACGTGCGCAACGAGATCGACCGGTACATCGCGTGGCCGGGCCAGGCGCTGGCCTACATGACCGGCCGCCGGGAGATCGAGCGGCTCCGCGAGCGCTCCCGGGCCGCCCTCGGCGGCGCCTTCGAGCTGCGCGGCTTCCACGGGGCCGTCCTCGGGCAGGGTCCGCTCCCCCTGCCGGTGCTGGACACCGTGGTCGCGGGCTGGGCGCGGGGTCAGGGTCCGGCGTCGGTGACCGCCCCGTCCTGAGCCAGGGGGACGAGGTGCGTGACGCACGCGGACCCGGTCAGCAGGTGCAGCAGGAAGCTCGCCGGCACGGCGGCGTACCCGGGCGGCCGGTCGGAGCCGGTCACCAGTGCGGTCTGGCGAAAGGTGCTCGAAGCGGTGGTCAGGACCGTCCCGGCGAAGGCTGTCGTCACCGCCCGGTGGACGTGCCCGGACAGCACCCGCACGACGTCGGGGTGCGCCCGGACCACCGCGGCCAGCGCGTCGCCGTCGGCCAGGCGGATGGCGTCGAGGAACGGCATCCCCAGCGCGACGGGCGGGTGGTGGACGGCGACCACCGCGGGCACCGTCGGCCGGCGGTCGAGCACCTCGCCCAGCCAGGACAGCTGATCCGCTCCGAGCCGCCCCCCGAGCTCGCCCGGCACCAGGCTGTCCAGGACCGCGAGCGTCGCCTCCGGTGCCTCGACCGCGTAGCGGGTCGCGTCGGTGCCGGCGAGGTGGCCCGTCCCGGCGAAGACCCCGAGGAGGGCCTCGCGGTCGTCGTGGTTGCCGGCCATCAGGTACACCGGGACCGGTACCGCGTCGACGATCACCCGCAGGGCCTCGTACTCCTCGGACCGGCCGTGGTCGGTCAGGTCGCCGGTGACGAGCACGAGGTCGGGCCGGGGGTCGAGGGCGAGGACCCGGTCGACGGCCCGCTGCAGGGCCGCGCCCGGCCCGGCCGGCGCGCCCGGTGCGCCGGGCTCCGCGTCGGCGCCGAGGTGCGGGTCGCTGAGGTGGGCGAGGATCACGACCGGTGGCTCCCGGGCCGGCCGGCGCCTACGCCCCGGGGAGCACGACGTCCAGCACCAGCAGGACGTGCGCGACGTGGCCCGTACCGGTCAGACCGGCCAGCGCCCCGGTCCCCGAGCCGGGGACGACCCCCGCGGCCATCACCGTCGGGAAGCCGTCCCCCATCGAGGCCCGGTGCTCGAGGACGAAGCTGCCCTCCCGGCCGGCGAGCACGCCGGCGATGCGCTCCTGGGCCACGTAGGACGCACCGCCCGGGCCGTTCGTGGTGAGCGCGTGCCCGGTGGACGTGGCCACCAGGTCGGGACCCGGGTAGGTCTTGGCCAGGGTCACCCGCGCGGTCTGCGGGCCGCCACCCGCGGGAGCCTCGTCGGGCACCGCGTCCCAGGTGTCCATCGTGAACGGGGCCTCGACGTGGACGGTGGGGGGCTCGGTCGTCGGCTCGGTCGTCATGGTCGCAGTCAACCCGCTGTCGCCGGCAGGTGCCGCGACCAGCCCCCACCGACGACGGCCGTGCACCCGAGGGCGAGCACGGCGACCACGGCGAGCAGCAGCGGGTAGCCGACCACGTGCGACAGCCCGGCGAGGGCGGCCGGCAGCAGGAAGCCCACGTAGGCCAGGGCGTAGTAGACCCCGGTGAGCCCGGCCAGCTCGTCGGGCTCCGCGATCCGCTGGACCTCCAGGAGCCCGGACACCACCGCGATCCCGAACGCGGCGCCGAGGACCAGTGCGACGACCACGGCGAGAACCGGTGACCGGACCGCGGCGGTGACGGCGGCGGCGGCGAGGCCGGCGCACATCAGCACCATCGACACGAAGACCGCCCGGGCGGTCGAGCGGGAGTCCAGCCGGCGCGCGAGGGGCTGGACGGCCAGGCCGGTGCCCAGGGTGGCGACCGTCAGCGCGGTGGTGAAGACCAGCGCCCACCGGCCCACACGGGCGTCGACCAGCTGCGGGACGACCGCGTAGGCGATCCCCGCGGACCCGAAGATCCAGGGCGCCATCGGCAGGACGACCCGCACGAACCGCCGGTGCCCGGCCGCGGGGACCCGCAGCCGGCGCCGCAGCGGCACCGACCCGTCGACCCGGACGTCCACCGACCGGGTCTCCACCGACCGCGTGGCGACCACGAGCAGCGCCGGGATCGCGAGGCCGATCTGCAACACGTACGGGAGGACGAGCGGCCACGGCGCCCACTGGGCGAGGACGCCGGCCGCGCCGGGTCCCGCGCCGAGCCCGGCGGTCAGCGCGATGGAGGCCCGCCGCGC
>CAXSIB010000125.1:0-8577 GCA_964237095.1 uncultured Actinomycetales bacterium | reverse complement strand
GCCGCCGACCGGCTGGCCGTCCGGGCCGCCGGCCGGCTGGCCGTCCGGATCGGTGGGCCGCGGGCGGCGGCGCGGGAGTCGCGCCGCCGCCGCGAGGGCGAGGGTCAGCCCGGCGACCACCGCGGCACCTACGGCGGCGGGATCGGGCCGGGCACCGGCGAGGACGTCGCCGCCGGCCGCGGTCGGCCACCGCCCGGCCCCGACGCCGCCGAGCAGCACCCCGCACCACGCGGCCGCTGCCACGAGGACGAGGCGGAGGTCGACGGGCCGGGTACTCGCTCCGCTCTGGCGCGGCGGAGTGACCGGCGGGTCGCTCGCCCGGGGCGGGATCCGACCCCGCGGCGCCGGCCCGGCCGAATCGGGTGCCCACCTCGTCCTGGTCCGCCGCGCGGTCGGTGCCCGCCGCACGGTCTCAGGGTCCGAGGGTGAGCTGGCTGCGGAACTTGGCGAGGGTGGCCGCGCCGATGCCGGACACCTCGTCGAGGTCGTCGACCGAGGCGAACGGCCCGTGCGCGGTCCGCCAGTCCACGATCCGCTGGGCGAGGACCGGCCCGATGCCCGGGAGGGCGTCGAGCTGCTCCGCGGTCGCGGTGTTCACGTCGACGGTCGGCGCGGCCACCGTGGTCGCGGGCTGAGCGGCACCACCCGCCGATCCGTCGACGGTCGACCCGGGCGCCGCCGGGACGGTCGGCCCGACGACCGGCGGACCGCGCAGCCCGACCCGGATCTGGGCGCCGTCGGTGAGCGGCTGGGCCAGGTCCAGCGCGGTGAGGTCGGTTCCCGCGAGCGCTCCGCCCGCGGCCCGGACGGCGTCGACGATCCGCGCACCGGCCGGCAGCGTGACCACCCCGGGACGGTGGACCCGCCCGGCGACGTCCACCTCGACGTCGGCGGGCCGACCGGCGGTCGGGGCGGGCGTCGCCGTGGAGGTCGCGGCGGTCGACGGCGCCGCGGCTTCACCCGGGGCCGGGGCGACCGCCGGTACGACCGCCGACCCCGGCACCGCCGACACCGACCCCGACGGTGTGGAGCCCGGCGCCGCCGGGACGCCCGTCGCCGTACGGCTCGGGTCCGGGCCGGTCGAGGCCGGATCGGTCCCCGACCCACCGCCGGTCGCGGTCCCCGCGGTCGCGACCACCCGGCCGGCGGTCGACGCCGCCTCGGCGGTGGCGGGCCGGGCCCGGACCACGGCGCCGACCGCGAGGGCGAGGGCGGCGATCGCCACGACGACCGGCAGCCACCAGTACCGGCCGAGCCCCGCGGTGACCCGCTGGCCCGTGATCGGCAGGTGGTCGACGAGGTCCTCGCGCAGCCGCCGCACGCCGGCCCGCCACCGGGACGGCCCACCGTCGCCCGGGTCGCGGAGCGGAGGGAAGTCGCGGAGCGGATCGCGGTCGGCTCGCCGCTCAGCACTCGACCGCGTGCCGGGCGGTTCGGGCTGCTTCTCTGCGGCGATCCCGTCCTCGCCGTCATCGCCGCTCTCCCGGGCGTCGGGAGGCGACCCGGCCACCCACCGCGCGGAGGGCACACCGGACGCGACGGGCCGCGCCGAGGCCAGCAGGTCCCAGGCGGAGGTCGGCGCCCGTGGGAGGTGGCGACCCGGCGGGGCGCTCTGGTCGGGCACGCACCGGACGTTAGGGAGACCGCCGCCCGTGACCCAGCCGCGGTTCCGCGGCTGTGCACAGCGGTCGCTCGGGGTACACCGGTGGACAACCGGCACCGCACGGGACCGGGCCGCCGGATCGGTCGGACCTGTCAGGCCGGGCGAGCCTCTCGGCTCAGACCGCCGCGGCCCGGTCGCCGGTGCTCACGCCGCGATCGCTCCCGCCGTCGAGGTCGCTCCCACTGCCGAGGTCACTCCCACTGCCGAGGTCGCTCCCGCCGCCGAGGTCGGCACCCGGGTCGCGAGCTCCACCGACCTCACGGGCCGGCGGCCCGACCCCGCCGTCGGCCGCCGGGTCGGCCGTGCCCGCGGTACGGACACCGGCAGCCGCGTCGACCGTGGCCCCCGGGTCAGCCAGGTCGTCCTCGTCGTCCTCGTCGTCGTCGTGGCCGAACGGGTCCCGGTCCACGCCGGGCATCCACGACAGGCCCGGCCGACCCCAGCCCTGGGCGCGGACCGCCTTGCGGGCCTGCCGGTTCTCGCGGCGGGCGAGCCGGTCGAGGTACACGAGGCCGTCGAGGTGGTCGGTCTCGTGCTGCAGGCAGCGGGCGAACAGGTCCGTGCCGGCGACGACCGTGGCCCGCCCGGTGACGTCCTGGCCACGCACCTTGGCCCACGGCGAACGGAGCAGCGGGAAGGACTCTCCCGGGACGCTCAGGCAGCCCTCGTCGCCCGGCTCCTCGTCGTCCTCGAGGGCCCACTCCCGACGCGGGGCGACGGTGATGACCGGGTTGACCAGGACACCACGGTGGTTGGTGCTGTCCGGGTCCCCGCGGTGGGTGGGGCAGTCGTAGACGAAGACGCGCCGCCCGACCCCGACCTGGTTGGCGGCGAGCCCGACCCCGTTCGCGGCGGCCATCGTCTCGTACAGGTCCTCGACGAGCGCCGCGAGCTCCTGGTCGAAGGCCGTCACGACCTGCGCCGGGCGGTGCAGCACCGGGTCGCCGAACACCACGACCGGTCGCACTGTCACCGGTCCATCGTACCGAGCGGGTCCCGCGCGACCGCCGGACCGCGGCCGGCTCCGAAGCCCCGGACGACGACCGATGCCTAGCCTCGGCTCGTGACCGACAGCACCGACGACCGCCGCGACGACCCGGCCGGGGACCCGCCGGCCGCACCGCCGGACCTCCCCGACCTCGGTGAGCTCGCCGCGCGGCTCGGGATCGTCCTGGACTCCCTCGAACCGGGCCGGGCCGTCGGCCACCTGCCGGTCGAGGGCAACCGGCAGCCGTTCGGGCTGCTGAACGGGGGCGCGTCGGCGGCGCTGGTGGAGACGATCGGGTCGATCCTCGCGGTCCGCGACGCCGCCCCGGACGGCTCGGCGGTCGGGATCGAGCTCTCGGTCAGCCACCACCTCGGGGTCCGCGCGGGCACGGTCACCGCCGTGGCGACCGCTCTGCACACGGGCCGCACCGTGGCGTCCTACGAGGTCACGCTCACCGACGGCGCCGGCCGGCGGATCGCGACCGGCCGCCTCACCTGCGCGATCCGCCGCACCGGTGGCGGGACTGTCCGCGGAGCAGGCGCCGACCCCGCTGCCGCGACCGCCCCGTCGAGCCCGTCGCCGCAGCGCTGAGCCCGGGCGACGGCTCGGTCCGCGGAGCAGGCGCTGCATGATCTGCCGACCGGGCACCGGCGCCCACCCGCCGCGGCCCGACCCGGCGAGTGGTGTGCGACCGCGGCGCGCGGCCCCATACTCACCTCACCTGTCCGCGGTGAGCCGGCGGAACAGGCTCACCGCACGCGGCGGTCCTCCCGGGGCGGGTCCCCGGGGCGGCCCGGGTGCGCCGCTCGGACGGTCGACCCGGCTCGCCGCGTCAGGAGCTCCCGTGTCCCCGATCCGTCCCCGCCTCCCCCGCGTGCTCGCCGACGCGGTGGTCCTGCTCGCCGCCGCCACGGCGGCCGCCGCACTGCTGCCGGTCGCCACCGCGGCCGTCCCGACCACAGCACTCCTCGAGACCGCGACGGCGCACAGCGGCGGGACCGCCCCGGACCTGGTGTCGGCGGCGCTGCCGCGGCCACCGGTGGGCGCGGGTCAGAGGTCGGTCACCGTGGCGGTCGGCGGCGGCGTCCTCCAGGCCGCGGTCCACGACGAGCGTGGGCACGTCACGTTCTGGAGCCGGTCGGCGGTGAGCCACGTCTGGGCCAGGGTCGGCTCGAGCGCCTACCCCGTCCTGAGCCCGTCGTCGGGACCACGGATCCGCCAGGCCCTCGGAGTCCTCCCGACCGGGATGCACGACGCGGTGTTCATCCTGCGGGGCTACTTCACCGGCGACGGCGACGCGGACGACCTGGCCTTCGCCACCGGCCCGCACGGCTGGGGCCAGCTGGCGCCGACGGGCACCACCCTCGTCTCGACCGGGCGGGGGGCGACGACGCCGGGCGCGGCCGGTCTCGCGCTCCACATCCAGCTGTCCCAGGGGATGCTCGAGACCTCGCAGGGCTCCGACGTCGTCACCGTCGCCCAGGCCGCCCTGATCCCCGTCAACCGCTTCTACCGCTGGGACGGGCACGCCCTCGTCCGCGACCACGACAACATCCTCAACGCCGTCCGCAGCCGGGGACCGAGTCCGGCCAGGGCGATCACCGCGCTGCCGAACTGCGCGGTGGTCCGCTCCGACGGGGTGTACGACGCCCCCGAGGACGCTCGCAGCGGACCCCCCGCGACACCCTTCGCCATCAACAACGGCGTCCCGGTGACCGTGCGGCTCTTCGCCCGCAACGGCCGGGTCTGCTCGTTCACGGTGCCCGCGTCGCGGCCGGTGTCCGTCCCGGTGACCGTCGCGGGTCGCCTCACACGGTGGATCACCGCACCCGTCTGGGTCCTCACCACCACGGGCAGCCTCGGCGACCCCTGGGGCGACCTCCAGGGAGCGACCGAGTCCCCGAGCGTCACCATGGCGTCGTTCGTCCCGCGCGGTGCCGCCACCTGGTTCGTCCCGCCGTGGCTGCACGTGCGGGCCCTCGCCCCGACCGGCGTCGAGAGCCCGGTCGCGTCCGCGGTGGTCCAGGTGCGGTTCCGGGGCGGGCACCTCGTCGCACTGACCGTGTTCCGGAACAGCATCTCGTCCGACTGAGACACTCCGGCTGGAACACGTCGACTGAGGCCTGCGTTCGGCGCCGGACGTCCCGCCGGTGCCGATCCGGCCACCGCACTCCGCCGATGGGCGGAGGCCACGGTGGAGCTGAGGGGATTCGAACCCCTGACCCCCTCCATGCCATGGAGGTGCGCTACCAGCTGCGCCACAGCCCCGAACACGCCCGCTGGGCGACCCCCAGACCATACCGTGACCCGCCCGGACCCTCGACCGCAGCCGCCGGGACAGGACCGTCGGCCGAAGGTCAGCCGGTCGTCAGCCGGCGGTGGACCCGGCCCCGACACGGTCGTCTCGACCGGTCGGGACGGCGGTCGGGACGTCCGCCGGGGGGTCGATCGGGGCGGGCGCGGCCAGCGCGGGGGCGGACAGGTTCCACGCCTCGATCACCCAGCCGGGCGCCCGGCCGAAGGCGAGGCTGGCCGTCTCGGCGGCCGCGTCGGCGAGCTCGAGCCAGGAGCAGTTCCGGAGTCCGCCCAGGACCCCGACGTGCTCCATCGGCAGGTCGACGAGCAGCGTCGCGGCCGCCCGCAGCGACGCCCCGTGGCCGACGACGAGGACGGTGGCTCCGGGGCCGGCGGCGGCGGTGATCGTCCGCAGCGCGGCGGCGGTCCGGGCCGCGACCTGGACGCGGGTCTCCGCGCCCCCGGCCCGGGCGACGTCCTGGCCGGCGAGCCAGCGGCGGTGGTCGTCGGGCCAGCGCGCCTCGATCTCCGACCCGGTGAGGCCCTCCCAGTCGCCGGTGAAGATCTCGCGGAGGCCGGCGTCGGTGCGCGGGGTCAGGCCCGTGGCGGCGGCGACGAAGCCCGCCGTCTCGACCGCCCGGCTCAGGTCCGAGGACCACAGCTCGGTCGCGGCGGCGTAGCGGGCCGCGACCGCGGCGGCCATGGCCGCGGCCTGCGCACGGCCGGTGTCGTCGAGCGGCACGTCGGTCTGGCCCTGCCACCGGCCCTCGGCGTTCCAGGCCGTCCGGCCGTGGCGGACCAGGACGAGCCGGGTCACCGCCCCGACCCCGGCGCCTCGCCGGCCAGGGTGGCCGCGGTCGGGCCGATGTCCCCGAGGCGGTCGATCGCGAGCCCGTCGCCGGTCAGCTCGTCCTCGTCGTCCTCGTCGTCGCCCGCGCCACGACCGCCGCCCTCGGCGGCCACCTCGTCGTCGATGGCCCCGAGGACCTCCGGGTCGAGCCCGGCGAGGTCGTCCTCCTCAAGGTCGGACAGCTCGTCCTCGTCCGCCGCGGCGGCCGCGGCCTCGTCGTCGTAACCGGCCGCGGGGATCTCCGGGCGCGGCGCGTGCTGGCCCTGGGTCACCGTGTCCGGCAGCTCGATGACCGGGCAGTCCCGCCAGAGCCGCTCGAGGGAGTAGTACTCCCGCTCGTCGGTGTGCTGGACGTGCACGACCAGGTCGAGGTAGTCCAGCAGGACCCAGCGCCCCTCCCGCTCGCCCTCGCGGCGGGCCGGGCGCAGGTCGACCTCGAGGCGCAGCCGTTCCTCGATCGCGTCGACGATCGCGCGGACCTGGCGATCGGTGGGCGCGGAGCAGAGCAGGAAGGCGTCGGTGATGACGAGGTGGTCGGACACGTCGAGGGCGACGATGTCGCGGGCGAGGCGGTCCGAGGCGGCCTCGGCCGCCAGCCGGGTGAGCATGAGGGCGTTCTCTGAAGCGGGCAACGCGGTCCTTCCGGTGGTGCGGGTGCCGGTCGGACGTCGACCGGAGCTGGACAGTCAGGGGGTGGCGTCGCCCCACGCCGGGGCCGGCGCCGGGGATGGCGTCAGGGGCTCGCGTCAGGGGCTGGCGGGGATCCGTTCGCCGAGGTCGGCCGGGTCGACGGGGGCGCGGTCCGCGGCCGCCGGCACGTGCACCCCGAGGTCGTCGCGGTCGAGGTACAGGCCCTCCTTGGCCACGTACTGCACGACACCGTCGGGCACCAGGTACCAGATGGGGTCCCCGGCGTGGACGCGGCGGCGGCAGTCGGTGGAGGAGATCGACAGCGCCGGGATCTCGACGAGGGTGATCCGGTCGTTGGGGAGCCCGGTGACGTCGAGGGGGTGGCCCGGCCGGGTGCAGCCGATGAAGTGGGCGAGGTCGAACAGGGCGTCGGCGTCGTGCCAGCCGAGGATCTGGGTGATCGCGTCCGCACCGGTGATGAAGAAGAGCTCCGCGTCGGCCCCGTACTCCGCGCGCATCGAGCGCAGCGTGTCGACGGTGTACGTCGGGCCGGGCCGGTCGGTGTCGACCCGGCTGACGGTGAAACCCGGGTTGGACGCGGTCGCGATGACCGTCATCAGGTAGCGGTGCTCGGGCGCGGTGACGACCGTGCCCGCCTTCTGCCAGGGCCGACCGGTCGGGACGAACACGACCCGGTCGAGGTCGAAGCGGCTGCGGACCTCGCTCGCGGCGACGAGGTGGCCGTGGTGGATGGGGTCGAACGTCCCGCCCATGATCCCGATCCGGGGGGGCCGGGGACGGGACGGCGGAGCCGGGACGCCGACGGTCACCGCCGGTCCGGACGTCCCCGTCCGATCGCGACCAGCGTGAGCAGCATGGCGACGAGGAGGACGAAGGCGACGATCCCGTAGCCGATGGGGGCCATCGGCATGTGGTCGTGCTCGGGGAGCTTGTCCAGGATCGTCACGGCCGGAGCCTAGCTGCCGGGCTGGCAGGGCGTCCCGACGGTGTGGCCGTGACCGGTGTAGACCCAGGTGGTCGTGGTCAGCTCGGTCAGCCCGAGCGGGCCGCGGGCGTGCAGCTTCTGCGTCGAGATCCCGATCTCCGCACCGAACCCGAACCGCTCGCCGTCGGTGAACCGGGTGGAGGCGTTGACGGCGACCGCCGCGGCGTCGACGCCGGTGGTGAACCGCGCGACCGCGCTGAGGGAGTCGGACACGATCGCCTCGGTGTGGCCGGTGGAGTACCGCCGGATGTGGTCGAGGGCGTCGTCGAGGGAGTCGACCACCGCGACCGCGAGGTCGAGGGACAGGTACTCCTCGGCGAAGTCCGCCGCCGACGCCGGCAGCACCCCGGAGTCCTCCCCGGCGAGGGCCTGGGTGCGCCCGTCGCCGTGGACGGTGACCCCGCGCGCCTGCAGGGCCCGCACCGCCGCCGGGACGAAGGTCGCGGCGATGCCCGCGTGCACCAGCAGGGTCTCCGCCGCGTTGCAGACACTCGGCCGGTCGGTCTTGGAGTCGACCAGCACCCGCAGCGCGACCGCCTCGTCGGCGGCGGCGTCCACGTAGACGTGGCAGTTGCCGACGCCGGTCTCGATGACGGGGACGGTCGCGGATCGGACCACCTCGGCGATCAGGCCCGCTCCGCCGCGCGGGACCAGCAGGTCGACGACGCCGCGGGCCCGCATCAGGGCCTTCGCCGGCTCCCGGCCGGGGGCGGCGAGCAGGCCGACGGCGTCCGCGGGCAGCCCGGCCGCCTCGAGCGCGTCCCGCAGCACGGCGACGACCGCCGCGTTGGTCCGGGCGGCGGCGCCGGACCCGCGGAGCAGGATCGCGTTCCCCGACTTCAGCGCGAGCCCGGCCGCGTCCGCGGTCACGTTGGGCCGGTTCTCGTAGATGACCGCGAGCACGCCGAACGGCACCCGCAGCTGGCGCAGGGTGAGCCCGCTGGGCAGGGTCGAGCCGCGGACGACGACCCCGACCGGGTCGGGCAGGGCGGCGACCTGCTCGAGGCCGGCGGCCATCGCCTCGATCCGGGCCTCGTCGAGACGGAGCCGGTCGAGGACGGCGGGCGCGACGCCGGTGCCGCCGGCGGCGGCCAGGTCGGCGCGGTCGGCGTCGAGGACCGCCGGCGTCGCCGCCCGCAGCGC
Source organism: uncultured Actinomycetales bacterium (assembly GCA_964237095.1). Taxonomy (GTDB): domain Bacteria; phylum Actinomycetota; class Actinomycetes; order CAXTBU01; family CAXTBU01; genus CAXSIB01. The sequence continues at coordinate 2 of CAXSIB010000125.1, read as the reverse complement.
GG
>CAXSIB010000124.1:0-8586 GCA_964237095.1 uncultured Actinomycetales bacterium | reverse complement strand
CCGGGCTGGACCGCGACCCCCTCTATCGGAGCTACCACGACGACGAGTGGGGCCGGCCGGTCCACGGGACGGTCGGGCTGTTCGAGCGGCTGTCGCTCGAGGCGTTCCAGTCGGGTCTGTCCTGGCTGACGATCCTGCGTCGACGTCCCGCGTTCCGGGTCGCGTTCGCCGGCTTCGACCCGGTGGTCCTGGCCGGCTGGGGCGAGCCCGAGGCGGCCCGCCTGCTCGCCGACGCGGGCATCATCCGAAACCGCCTCAAGATCGCCGCCGTGCTGGCCAACGCCCGCGCGGTCCTCGCCCTCGACGAGGGGCTCGACGCCTTCCTGTGGTCGTTCGCCCCGCCGGCGCGCCCGTCACCGCCCGCGGGCGACGACATCCCGGCGGCCACCCCGGAGTCGACCGCGATGGCCCGTGCGCTGCGCCGCCGCGGCATCACCTTCGTCGGTCCGACCACCGCCTACGCGCTCATGCAGGCGACCGGGATGGTCGACGACCACGTCGCCGGCTGCTTCCGCGCCGCCGGCTGAACGCCGGTCCCCGCGCCGCCGCTGGACCGCCGGCTCCGGCGCCGCCGGCTGACGGCGAGTCCCGGCATCGCCGGTCGACCGCCGGGCCGCCGCGAGCACGCGGAGGACGACTCGGTGCTCGAGTGACGACTGAGGTGTCTCATCCGTCCCACGCGTACCGACCCGTCGCGTCCGTGCCCGTTGCCGGGGTGCCGCGGCCCCGCGCGAGTACCTCCTGCACACACGCGACGACGAGAGCCGGACGGTCGCGGACCGCCGACCAGGTGAAGCGGAGGGTCTGGTGGCCCTGCACCGCGGCGGCGACGTCGCGCTCGCGGTCCCGTTCGAAAGAACCGCGGTCACCGTGGGTGCCCCACCCGTCGGTCTCCACGACCAGCCAGCCGTCGATCAGGAAGTCCACTCGTCCGACGCCGTCGATCGGGGCCTGCAGGATGACGCCGCGCACACCCGCGAGCAGCAGGGTGCAGCGCAGGAGGGACTCCATCACCGAGCCCGCCAGCGGTGACGCATGGGTGAGGACCCAGCGGGCATGCCCGCCACTGTTCGGGGGCAGCTCGGCGGCGATCTCCGCGACGGTGGCGTGTCCGGCTCGCAGCAGGCCGTCGACGGCCACGAGCCCCTCGACCGCCGGCCGGCAGCACAGCAGCTGTGCGGCCGCCATCGCCACCCTGACCGTGAGCCCGGCGGGTACCCCTCGGTGCCAGGTGACCCGGCGGTCCGGGCGCCCCCGGTTGCCGGTCAGGTGGACCCGACCGGGGACCTCGAGCAGCTCGAACCCGCGATGGTCCAGGGCCGAGACACAGGCGAGGGACGCCCGGTGGTGGACCGCCGACACCACCGCCTGATCCGCCCCGGGCAGGGCGAGCGCGCCGCCGCCGATCCTGAGGAGGTCCCCCGCGGCGACGGCGCTGGCGAGGCGCCGTCGGCTGCACCCGGCCCGACGCAGGTCGACCGCCCGCGCGGCACCGCCCGCACGGCTGACGACGGCGACCGGGTCCATGACGGCAACGGTCGCGTGCCGGCGCTCCGATGAGAAGGACATGTCCCGGATCGGTGGACGGGGTTCCGCTCACGGGGCGCGGCGAGCGTTCCACCGGTGGCCGAGGGGGCCTACCGGTCCCGTCCGCTGTACGCGTTCGCGACGAGTTGGGACGGCTGGGACGGATGGGGCGTCTCAGGCGCCCCATCCGTCCCAACTCGTCCTGGACGTGCACGGGAGGTCGGTTGCGCCGACCCTGGGCGGGGACGAACGGTCCCCATCGGTGGACAACGGCCCGTCTCGCGCCCGGGACGTGTCTCCGGAGCCGCCGAGACGAGTGCTGCGCGGGCTCAGCCCTTCTCCGCCCCCTCGTTGGCCCCGGCGATGAACCGCTTCTGGAAGACGAAGAACACCACCGCGACGGGGATGGTCATCAGGAGGGCGGCCCCGAGCTTGATCGGGTAGTTCGCGGCGGACCCCAGCTGCCCGGACACGAGCGAGGCCACCCCGACGGGGAGGGTGTCCAGGCTCGGGCTCTGCCGGGCCACGATCATGTGCGCCAGCTCGTTCCACGAGCCCTGGAAGCTCAGCACGGTGAGCGTGATCAGCGACGGGCGCGCCATCGGCAGCACGATCGACCAGTAGGTGCGGAAGATCCCGGCGCCGTCGATGTGGGCCGCCTCCTCGATCGAGACCGGGATCGAGGAGAAGAACTGCCGCATGATGAACACCCCGGCGGCATCGGCCATCAGCGGGATGATCATGCCGGAGTAGGAGTCGAACATCCCCAGCTGGTTGAGGATCAGGAACTTCGGGATCAGCAGGACGACCCCGGGGACCGCCATGACCGCGATGATCGCGCCCATCAGGGCGCCGCGCCCGCGGAAGTGCAGCCGGGCGAGGGCATAGCCGGCGAGGGAGTCGAAGAAGACCCGGCCGCCGGTCACGAAGACCGCGACGATCACACTGTTGGCGAACCAGCGCGGGAAGTCCGACTGGGCGAGGACCCGCAGCGCCGCCAGCGTCGGGTGCGCCGGGATCAGCGACAGCGGGTGGCTCGTCGCGTCCGACTCGCTCTTGAACGTCGTCGCGAGCTGGATGAGGAACGGGAAGATGTACAGCGCGGCCACCGCGATCAACACCGCGTAGAGGACGATGCGCCCGACCGGGATCCGCCGGTCGCCGCGGCGGCCCCGGCTCCCGGCGGCCACCGGCCGACCGCGCTGGGGCAGGGTCGCGCTCACCGGCCGCGTCCCGCCGGAGCGCCAGCGGGTGAACGGCGCGCGAGGCGGCGTTCCTCGCGCCGGATGCGCGCGTCGGACCAGTCCCGGGTCGCCAGCCGCTGGAAGACCGTCAGCACGACGATCAGCGCGAACAGCAGGAACGCGATGGCGGACCCCTGACCCCACTGCTGACCCTGGAAGGAGGTCTGGTAGCTCAGGAAGGCCGGGGTGACCGTCGTCCCGCCCGGGCCGCCCTGGGTACCGGCCGCGAAGACCTGGTCGAACAGCTGCCAGGAGCCGATGATCCCGAGGGTCAGCACGAGGACCGTCGTGGGCCGCAGCATCGGCAGGACGACCTGCCGGAGCTTCGCCCACCGGCCCGCGCCGTCGATGTCCGCGGCTTCCTGGATGTCGGCGGGCACGTTCTGCAGCGCCGCCAGGTACATCAGCATGTAGCCCCCGGCGGAGGTCCAGATGACCAGGAGGATGAACACGATCATCCCGACCGACGGTCCGGCCAGCCAGTCGTACCAGGTCGTCCCGAGGAAGCCGTGGCTCGTGAGGGCGGCGGGCTGGGTGTCCGATCCGACCAGGTGGAGCCCGCCGAGGACGACCCACACCAGACCCGTCGGGTTGTCCGTCCAGTTGGGGCCGGTGATCCCGACGAGCTTCAGCAGTCCGTTGACCGAGCCGTCGACCGCGAAGAGGAAGAGGAACAGCACGGTGATCGCGACCGAGCTGGTGACCGTGGGGAAGTAGTAGGCGGTGCGGAAGAAGCTCCGCCCGCGCAGCCGCCGGTTGTCGACCACGAGGGCGAGGGACAGCGAGAGGACGGTCTGGAGCGGCACCACGAAGAGGACGAAGTAGAAGTTGTTGCGGATCGAGATCGAGAAGTTGGACTCGTTGAGGCTGCCCGAGCTGAGGATCGCGTGGTAGTTGCGGCCCCCGACGTAGTGCACGCCCGCGGCCAGCGGTGAGCCGGTGCCCGACCAGTCCGAGACGCTGACCCAGGCCGCCATCAGGATGGGCGCGAGCAGGAAGAGCCCGAGGATCACCAGCACCGGTGTGACGAACAGCCAGCCGGCCAGTCCCTCGTGGCTGCGGATCCGCCCCGTGCCGCCGCGCCGGCCCGGGCGGAGCCGTCCCGCCGCGGGCGCGGCGGGCGAGCCCCCGCCCGGGCCGCCGACCCGGGCCGGGAGCGCCGCGTCCGTCGTGGACATCAGGCGGTGATCGCCGCGGCCGTGTTCTTCTGCAGCCGCGCCAGGATCGTCGCCGGCGACTGCTTGGCCAGGGAGGCCAGCTGGGTGTCGAAGTCCGCCAGGACGCTGGTCATGGCCGACAGGGTCACGACGCCGTGGGCGTAGCCGGCTTCGTCGGCGAAGGCCTTCTGCGCCGGGAACGCCGAGACGTACTCCGCCGTCAGCGACCGCCGCGAGGGCATCGTGCCGACCTGCTTGGCGATCGACAGCTGCGACGCCGAGGAGCAGAGGTGCTCGACCAGGCTGACCGCCGCGCTCTGGTACGCGCTCTTCGCGGCCACCCCCCACGCGTTGGCGAAGGAGATCGTGCCCGCACCGGCCGGGCCCTTCGGCAGGGCGGTGGTGACGTAGGGGATCCCGGGGTAGTCGCTCTTCATGGTCGAGGCGATCCAGTTGCCCTCGATCGTCATGGCGGCCTTCCCGGTGCCGAACGCCTCGCCGCCCCAGGTCGCGCCGATGTCGCTGGCCCACTTCAGCGTTCCCGCCGACAGCAGGCCCTTGACGTACGTGAGCGCGGCCAGGTTCGCCGCGGAGTCGGCGACCGCCTTCGTCTGGTCGGCGTTGACGTACCAGCCGCCGGCCTGGCGCATGAACGCGCCGACCCGGTCGCGGGAGGTGCTGATCGAGAGGCCGACGACCTTGCCGGTCGTCAGCTTCGCCGCCACCGCGGTGAGCTGGGCCCAGGTGGTCGGGTGGTCGGCCGCGGTGAGACCGGCCGCCTTCCACAGGCGGGTGTTGATCTGCAGCCCGAGGGTCGAGAAGTCCTTGGGGGCGCAGTAGACCTTGCCGCCGCTGGTGTAGAGCGAGGTCAGGTTGGGGTAGAAGCCGTCGGCGGCCAGGGCGTCCGCGTACGGGTGGAGGTTGCCGGCCTTCACGTAGCTCTGGAAGACACTCGGGTCCACGTAGAAGACGTCGGCCGGCTTGTTCGCGGCGAAGCCCTGGGCGAGCTGCTGGGGCAGGTTCGACGCGGCGAGGACGGTGACCTTCGCCTTGCTCGTCGTGGCCCAGGTGTTGCAGAGCGACTGGAGGTTCGCGGTCTCGGCGGTCCCCGACGAGCCGAACAGGACGGTGAGCTTCTGCGTCCCGGTGGTCTGCTGGGGCGCACTCGAGGTCTTCGCGGTGCTGTCGAAGCTGCTGCTGCCGCACCCGGCGGCCGCGAGCAGTCCGGTGGCGGCGGCGGCGAGGCCGGTCCGGCGGGTGAAGTCGGTCATCGGGGGCTCCTGTGTCCTGGGCGGTCGGTGGGTGGGACGGGGTCGATCGGGGCGGTGGTCGCGCGCGGGACGAAGGTCGGGGCGAGCAGCCGCTGCCCGGGCGGTGCGGGCGCGGTCCCGGGCGGTCCGGCGGCGGGGCCGGCGCGGACCTGGTCGTCCAGCAGCTGCAGGCAGTTCTCCGCGGCGGCCGCGACGGGCTGGGCGACGCTCGACAGCCCGACCGCGGCCGCGACCGGGGTGTCGTCGAACCCCACCACCCCGATGTCCGCCCCCGGCCGCAGACCGCGCTCGTGCACTGCTCCCAGTGCCCCGAGGGCCAGGGAGTCACTGGCGCAGACGAACCCCGTGGCCGCGGTCCCGGCCCCCCCGTCGAGCAGGCGGCGCGCGAGGGCGGCGCCCGTCGCGACCCCGTCCTCCGCGGCGCCGTCGAGCCCGGCCGTCGCGAGACCGTGCCGCCGGGCTGCGGTGTCCCAGCCCGCGCGCCGGTCGTCACCCGCGCCCGACCCCGTCGGCCAGCCGAGGAACGCGATGCGGCGGTGGCCGGCGGCGACGAGGGCGTCCACCGCTGCGCCCGTCCCGGCCGCGCCGTCGACGTCCACCCACGAGTGCGGGGCGGCGACCGCCCGGTGCGGACGGCCGCCCACCGGGCCGCGCCCGCGGGCCCCGTGGTCACCGCCGTCGTCGCCGTCGAGGTGGTCGCCGGCGCCGGCTCGCGCGGTGCCCCACGGCCGGCCGAAGGTCACGAACGCCACCCCGTGCCGCGCGAGCCAGTCCGTCCGGCGGTCACCGTGGTGGGTGCCGGTCACGACGAACGCGTCGAGGCCGTGGCCGGAGACCAGGGCGTCGTACTCGTCGATCTCGGCGCGGTCGTCGGCCGCGACGAACAGCAGCACCCGGTAGCCCAGACGCTGCGCCGACTCGGTGATCGCATGCCGGAAGAGGTCGAGCACGACCCCGTTGACCCCGTCGAGCACGGGCTCGATCCGGAGACCGATGACCCGTGACCGGCGGGTGCGCAGCTGCCGGGCCGCCTCGTCCGGGCGGTAGCCCAGTCGGCCGATGGCGTCGCGCACCCGCGCCAGGGTCGGGGCGGCGACGCGGTCGGGGGAGTTGAGGACGTTCGACACGGTCTGGCGCGACACCTGCGCCTCGCGGGCGACGCTCTCCAGCGTCGGACGTGCGTCCACCCTGCCGTCACCCCCTCGTGACCCGATCCACTCAGCGGTCGACCGTTCGGCCGTGACGCCACGTCACCTGAACCGCCTCGACGGGAACTGTCCGTGCTTGGAGCGATCAAATGATGCCCGTAATGTCGTCGCTGTCCGGTCGCATGTCAAGCGGGCCGGGTAGGTCGCCGTGGCCCCGCCGGTGGGCGGCAGTGGGGCGGACGGGCCCGGACGGGCCCGGACGGGACGAGCGGCACAGCGGAGGTGCGCAGGTGACGGTGACGACCGACGGGAGTGACCGGCCGACCCCGGGCGGAGGCCGCGACGGCGACGCCACGCCTGAGCGCGGCCCGGGACGTCTCCTGCAGCCGGCGCTGCACGACCTGCTCAGCGCGGTGCGGGCACCGACGGCCGCCCTGTCCGGCCGGGACGGCCAGCTCCGCGCGACCGGTGCCCACGGGGTCTTCCACGCCGACGTCCGAGTGCTGTCGGAGGCCGTGCTCACCGTGGACGGCCGGGAGCCCGAGCCGATCGCGGCCGCCACCCGCGGGCCGGACACCGTCTGGTGCGCGGCCCTGGTCCGCTGTGCCGGCGACGAGGGTGCCGACCCGACGGTGCGGGTCGACCGCGAACGCCGTGTCCGGGCGGGGGTGGTGACCGAGACGATCGTGCTCCGCAGCACCGCGTCCTCGACCGTCCACGTCGTCGTGGGGGTCCGGGTCGCGGCCGACCTCGCGCCGGTGGACGAGGTGAAGGCGGGGACACGCCGGCCACCGGTCGCACCGGTGGCCGCGGTGGGGGCGGTGGCAGCGGAGCCCGGCACGGCCCGGCCCGGCGTCGGTGCACCCGGCGACGTGACCCCGGTCGCGGTCGACTGGCGGACGACGGAGGTGACCACCCGGGTCGAGGCGCCCGGGGCCACGATCGAGGTCGGGGACCGCGGCGCGGACCTGCGCTGGACCGTGGCGCTGCCCCCCGGCGGCCGCCGGGAGCTGAGCTGGACGTCGACCACCGCCGACCGGGGGGCCGTCGTGGTGGCGGCCGGCCCGACCCCGCTCTGGACGGCGCCGGTCGTCCGGGCCGACGACGGCCGGCTGGCGCCGCTCCTCCAGCAGGGGCTGGACGATCTCGACGCGCTGCGGATGGCGACGGCGGCGCAGCCGGACGCGGAGTTCCTCGCCGCCGGCTCGCCGTGGTACTTCACGCTGTTCGGCCGGGACAGCCTCTGGGCGGCGCGGCTGCTGCTGCCGCTCGGGACCGCGGCCGCGCTCGGGACGCTGCGGACCCTGGCCCGCCTGCAGGGCCGGGTCCTCGACCCGGCCACCGGGGAGGCGCCGGGCAAGATCCTCCACGAGCTGCGGCGGGCCGCCGGCGGGGCGGTCCCGCCGGGGGAGACCGGTCGGGGCCGGCTGCCCCCGGTCTACTACGGGACCGTGGACGCGACCCCGCTCTGGGTCCTGCTGCTGCACGACGCCTGGCGGTCGGGACTGCCGCGCTCCGACGTCGAGCCCCTGCTGGACACCGCCGAGCGTGCTCTCGGGTGGCTGGCCGACGCCGGTTCGCCGGCTCCGCCCGAGCCGGGCGACGCGGCCGGGACGGCGGCCGGCAACCCGGGCTTCGTCGCGTACGTCGACTCGGCCGGTACCGGACTGTCCAACCAGGGCTGGAAGGACTCGGTGGACTCGGTCCGCTTCGCCGACGGCCGGCGGGCCTCCCCGCCCATCGCCCTCTGCGAGGTGCAGGGCTACGCGGTCGAGGCGGCCCTCGCGGGCGCGCGGCTGCTCGAGGCCTTCGGGAGGCCGGGCGCCGACCGGTGGCGGCGGTGGGCGGGAGACCTCCGGGACCGGTTCCGGGACCGGTTCTGGGTGGCCGACGAGGGCGGGCGCTACCCGGCGATCGCCCTCGACGGGGCCGGCCGACAGGTGGACACCGTCACCTCCGACATCGGCCACCTGCTCGGCACCGGCATCCTCGACCCGGCCGGGACGGCGGCCGTCGTACGCCGGGTGACCGGTCCCGGGCTCGACTCCGGCTTCGGGCTGCGCACGATGTCGGCCGCCGCCCGGGCGTACGCGCCGCTCAGCTACCACTGCGGGTCGGTCTGGCCCCATGACACCGCGATCGTCCTGCTCGGCCTGGCGCGGACCGGCCACGGCGGGGCCGGGGCCGGGCTGGTCGAGGGCCTGCTGGCCGCCGGGACCGCGTTCGGGCACCGGCTGCC
>CAXSIB010000123.1:0-8673 GCA_964237095.1 uncultured Actinomycetales bacterium | reverse complement strand
ACCTGCGGGTCGAGGACCCGTTCGCCGAGGACCGGGTCGCCGGCCCCCTCGTCACTCCCGTTGTCGGCGTCCGCGCGGCCGGTCCGGCGCACGCCGTCAGGCGTCGTCGTGTCGGCCACCGCGGTCACCCCGGCCGGCGACTCGCCCCGCCCCGCCGGGTCGAGGCGCGCCAGCAGGTCCAGCACCGCGGAGGCGACGGCGTCGTTCTGGCGGAAGAAGCCGGCGTTGAAGTGCGGTCTCGGCAGGCCCGCGCTGGTCCGGCCGCCCTGCGCCCACGCCCCGACCGCGAACCGCCGCGGGTGGGCGGTCCCGTCGGCGAGGAGCATCCGCTGGTCGGGCTGGCGGGTGGCGACCCGGCCGGTGGCGAACGACGCGAGGTCGTCGGCCACGACCTCCTCGCCGATCTCGCCCCGCGCCAGCAGCGCCCGGGTGAGCGGGTCGCGGGAGCGCAGGACGGTCGGCCCGGGCAGCCGCGCCTCGAGCAGGGCGCGGGCGTGCACGGCCTCCCCGACGGCGGGGCTGGACGCGACGAAGTCCCCCGCGGCGTCGTCGACGTCGAAGGACGTGTGCGGTCCCAGCAGCGTCAGCACGCCGGCGTCGCCGAGGGCGATCAGCTGCTCCAGGCGGAGCCGCGGCGGCCCGCTGGCGAACGAGGACAGGAAGCTGAAGAACCGGCCCTCGAGGTCCTGCACCCGGGACCGTGCGGTCAGCACCCCCGCGGCGGCCAGGCCGGACAGCGTCCCGAACTCCACCAGCAGCGCCCAGAAGAGCGCCAGCTCCATCGAGTTCGCGTCGGTCGAGCGGCGGTCGATGTCGAGGCGCAGGTGCGCCCGGGCCCAGGCGTTGTAGTCCGCGACGCCTGCGAAGGTCAGGCCGCCGGCGGGCCGGTCGAGGCGCACCGGGTCGAAGCGGTCGGCCGGGTCCGGGACGGCGGCCGCGACCGCGGCGAGCAGCTCGACCGAGTCCCAGGCCGTCTCGTCGAGGGCGGTCCCGACGTCCTCCCAGGAGCCGCGGACGCGCTCCGGGTGGGCCAGGAACAGCTCCCGGTACCAGGCGAAGGCGAGGTCCTTGGCGACCAGCGGCCAGAGGTCCGCCCGCAGGTCCAGCGGGTGCCCGGCGGCCGCGCGGAGCTCGTGGGCGGCGGCCGGCGTCGCGTAGCGCGGCAGGGTCGCGCGGGGCGCTCCGAGCTCCATCAGCGGCTTGGCGTGGTACGGCAGACCCCGTCGGGACCCGGCGAACAGCCGCGGCTCGGCGCCCGACGGCCGGTAGCGCACCCCGCCGCCGGGCTGCCGCTCGTAGCGGCCGCCGCGGCCCTCGGTGAGGGCGACGACCTCGTCGAGGAAGCCCAGCCCGAGCCCGCGGACCAGCACCGCCTCGCCGGCGCGGAGGGCGCCGAGGTCGATGTCGGCGCCGTAGCCGGGGGCGATCCAGGTCAGCCCGTGGGCGGCGGCCGCGTCGGCGAACCGCTGCAGCGCCGGCTCGACCTCGACCGGCGCGTGGCCCTGGCAGAGCACCACGACGTCGGCGGCCAGCACCCTCCCCGACGCCAGCACGACCTCCTGTGAGGCGTCGGGCCGCGCCGGCTCGGCCGGGGCGGCCGCCACGTCGCGGACGTCCAGGACGGTGTCCGCGTGCACGGTGAGGTGGATCCACGGGGGCAGGCCGGCGCGGACGCGGTCGAGCACGTCGTCGAGGTAGCCGGTGAAGGTGGTCCGCGGCAGGAACGAGCCGCTGTCGGCCCGCCCGTCCGCGTCGACGTCGGCGCTCGCGGGCTGGCCGTCGGGGCCGCCGCCGCCGCCCGCGGCCACCCACTCCCAGAACGTCGGCCCGGGACGGGGGGCGCCCGCCATGGCCACGGAGTCGTCCGGGTACAGCGTCACGTCGACCGCGCGGGAGTTGAGCCAGAGCACGTCGGGCTGCTCGGCCCGCCAGACCCGGCCGCCGCCGGGAGGGAAGGGGTCGACGAGGTGGACGTCGAGCCGCCGCGGCGCCCCGGTCGCCGAGCGGACCGCAGCCGGGGAGCCGGCCGCGTCCGCGGTGAGGCGCTCGAGGATGCCGAGCCCGCGCGGGCCCGCGCCCACGAGGACCACCGTCACCGACCGACCCGCTCGCTCACTCGTGGACTGGCTACCGGACGGACTCACGGACGGGACAGCGACCGACCTGCGTCCACCATTCCCGCCGCCCCCGGGACGGTGTCCGCCCGGGCGACCCGGCACCCCGCCACCGCCGCGGCCGGGCTGCCGCCGGTCAGGGCGCGTGCCAGGCTCGCGGCGTGGCCGACCTCGACTCCTTCATCGCCGGCCTGCCCAAGGTGGAGCTGCACGTGCACCAGCTCGGCTCCGCGCCGGTGGCCGCGGTCTCGGCGCTGGCTGAGCGCCACGCGGGGACGACGACCGTGCCGGCCGACCCCGCCGCGCTCGCGGAGTTCTTCACCTTCACCGACTTCGCGCACTTCATCGACGTCTACCTCGCGGTCGTCGACCTGGTCCGGACCCCCGAGGACGTCGCCGATCTCACCCGGCAGGTGCTCGCGGGCCTCGCGGCGCAGCAGGTCCGCTACGCGGAGGTGACGGTCACGCCGTACAGCTCGATCCGGGACCGCCCCGCGACCGCCGACCATCCCGCCCGGCCCGGCATCCCGGCCGCGGAGTTCTGCGCGGCGATCGAGGACGCCCGCCGCCGGGCCCGCGCGGAGGACGGCATCGAGGTGCGGTGGTGCTTCGACATCCCCGGCGAGTCCGGGCTCCCGGCGGCCGACGCCACGCTCGAGGTCGCGCTGTCCGGCGACGTCCCGGGCCTCGTCGGGTTCGGTCTCGGCGGCCCGGAGATCGGCGTCCCCCGCGCGCAGTTCGCGCCCCACTTCGCAGCCGCCCGCGCCGCCGGGCTGCACAGCGTCCCGCACGCGGGGGAGTCCACCGGGCCGGCGACCGTGTGGAGCGCGGTCCGCGACCTCGGCGCCGAGCGGATCGGGCACGGGATCCGCTCGGTGGAGGACCCGGCGCTGCTGGATCACCTGGCCACGCACGGGATCGTGCTGGAGGTGTGCCCGACGTCCAACGTCTGCACCCGGTCGGTGGCCACCCTCGCCGAGCACCCGCTGTCGGCGCTGGTCGCCGCGGGGGTCGGGGTGACGATCAGCTCCGACGACCCGGCCATGTTCGACACGACGCTGGACCGGGAGTACGCGATCGCGGCGTCCCTGCTGGGACTGGACGCCGGCGGGGTCGCCGACCTGGCGCGGGCCTCGGTGCGGGCGAGCTTCGCCGACGCCCCCACCCGGGCGGCGGTCCTGGCCGAGATCGACGCCCACCTGGCCGCTACCGCCACGGCCGCCGCCTCCCCGACGAGGTCGGCGTGACCGCCGCGGCCGCCGGGACCGCCGTACCGGCGGCACCGGCGTCACCCCGGTTCGACCCGGCCGCGCTGCTGACCGGCGGCACGGCCGAGCGCCTCGCGGATCACCTGTCGGAGCTGGACTACACCGTCGACGGGGTCGCCGACCGGCTCGGCCCGGTCGCCTCGGCGTCCCTCGCCCGCGGCTGGACGGCGGCGGCGCACCGCGCGACGGTGCGGCCCGCGACGGCCGACGCCTGCTCGACGCTGATCCGGCTGTGGCCGCTCCAGGAGGTCCTCGACCTCGCCGACGTCCGGGCCGCGCTGGGTGATCTCACCGGGCCGCTCACCGCGGCAGGGGTCCTGCGGGTCGACGGGTCGAGCGTCCGCGCGGGGGTGGACATCCGCCCCTACGGCGACGAGACGACCGACCAGCTCGTCGTGTGCGACCTCGTGCACACCCTCGACGGCGCCACCACGGCCGTCCCGGCCGATCACGTGCCCGGGGTCGGCGGCGCCTCGACCACGCTGGCCCAGCTGACGCCGCGCGGGCGGGTCGGGCGGGCGCTCGACCTCGGGACGGGCAACGGGGTGCAGTCGCTGTCCCTCGCCGCGCACGCCGGCGCGGTCGTCGGCACCGACATCAGCCGCCGCGCCCTGGACATGGCCCGGCTCACCGTCGCGCTGTCCGGGCTCGCCGACCGGGTCGAGCTGCGGGCGGGCAGCCTGCTCGAGCCGGTCGCGGGGGAGCGGTTCGACCTGGTCGTGTCCAACCCGCCGTTCGTCGTGACCCCCGTCGCCGGCCGCGGCGAGCAGGCCTGGGAGCGCTTCGACTACCGCGACTCGGGGCTGTCCGGGGACGACCTCGGCCGCGCCCTCGTCGGCGGGCTGCCGGACCACCTGGCGCCGGGGGGCACCGCGGTGCTGCTGGCCAACTGGGTCCACGAGCGCGGCCGGGACTGGCGCGGCCGCCTCGGGCGCTGGCTGGAGCCCGCGCTGGCCGCCGGCTGCGACGCCTGGGTGGTCCAGCGGGAGGTGGCCGACCCGGCGTCCTACACCGAGACGTGGCTGCGCGACGCGGCCCTGGACCGGGGACCCGCGGGGGCCGCCCGGGCGGCGGCGTGGCTCGCGGCCTTCGACGAGGCCCACGTCGAGGGGGTCGGCTTCGGCTGGATCGTCCTCCGTGCGGCCGGCCGGGACCCGGGCACGGGGTCGGTCCGCCTCGAGGACTGGCCGCACCCGGTGTCCTGGCCCCTCGGCGACACGGTCGCCGGCTGGGCCGCTGCCGCCGACGCCCTCGCGGGGCGGACCGACGAGGCCCTCGCCGGGCTGCGCCCGCGGGTCGCCCCCGGCGTCGACGAGGAGCGGTACGCCACCCCCGGTGCGGACGACCCGCGGGTCATCGTCCTGCGCCAGCACACGGGTCTGCTCCGGGCGCGGGCCGTGGACACCGCGACGGCCGGGCTCGTCGGGGCGTGCGACGGCGACCTCACGGTGGACGCGATCGCCGCCGCGCTGGCCGACCTCCTCGGCGAGGACCCCCCGTCGCTGCGCCGCGGCGTCCTCGCGGCGACCCGCGAGCTGCTCGCCGAGGGCTTCCTGCTCCCTGGCTGAACCGGCTGCCCCGGCGGAGAGACGCCGGCAATCCAGGGTTGTTCCGCGCGAAACCGAACGGAAACACGCGCCGGGGTCTCATGGAGGCATGCCAGCCGGGGTCCGCGACGCGCACCGCCACCTCGGCGTGCTGCCCGCGTACCCGTTCTACGGCGGGCCGCCGATCCGGGCCGACATCTCCGCGCGGGCGACGATCGCCGACCTGCTGGCCGACCTCGACCGGGAGGGGACCGAGCGGGCACTGGTGATCCCGAACTACGGGATCCCCGACCCGACGGTGTCGTTCGGGTTCAACGAGCTGGTGGTCGAGGCGGCCGCGAAGGACGACCGGCTCCGCGCCGGGGTCTGGACGTCCCCGCGGCCGGCCGACGCGGCGGCCACCGCCGCGGCCCTGGCTCTCGCCGGCGAGCCCGGCGTGCGGGCGCTCAAGCTGAGCTTCCTGCTCGGCGGGAGCGCCACCGACCCGGACTGCCGGCCCGCTCTGGACGCGGTGTTCGCGGCCGCGGCGGAGCACGATCTCGTCGTCCACGTTCACACCTCGCCCGGCGGGACGTCGGACATCGACCAGGTCGGTGGGCTCGTCGACCGCTACGGCGACACGGTCCGCATCCACCTCGTGCACCTCGGCGGGGGGATGAGCGGCCACATGAAGCTCATCGGGGGTCGGTTCTTCGACTGGATCGAGGCGGGCAAGAAGGTCTACACCGACACCAGCTGGGCGATCGGCTTCGCCCCGCGCTGGCTCGCCGCCGAGATCGAGCGCCGCGGCCTCGGCGCCGACCGGGTGCTGTTCGCCAGTGACGAGCCCTGGGGCGACCACGTCGGCGAGCTGGCGCGCCTCACCGCCGCCGTCGGCGACGGCGACCTCGCCCGCGCCGTCCTCACCGACAACTGGGACGCCCTCTACGCCTGACTCCCTGTCCTACCGATCTCCTGTCCACCGAGCGCCACCCGACCACCCCGAGGAGAGCACGTGACCATCACGACCACCGCACCGACCAGCACCGACGTCGCCGCGGACGAGGAGCTCAAGGCCAAGCGCGAGCAGAGCCTGAACGAGATCGCCCACCCGTCGCTCCCGCCGGGCAGCAACCTCTACGGCTCCACCAAGATCTTCCCGGACTACCGCGCGGAGGAGGGCGAGACCTACTTCACGATGGTCCACGGGATCGCCCACGAGTCCTCGGTCAGCTTCGTCGCGATCCTGCAGGCCCTGCGGGCACTGCGGAAGGGCTACGAGTCGGTCCTGTACTTCTACGGCCCGGGCTCGATGAACTGCATGGCCACCCGCGGCTTCCCGACCACCGGCGACAGCGCGTTCCCGGGCGAGCAGAACATCAACGGCCAGATCGCGACCTTCATCAAGGAGGGCGGCACCGTCTACTGCTGCCGCTTCGGCCTCTCGCTGCACGGCCTGCGCGAGGAGGACCTCATCGCCGGGGTCGTCCCCTGCCACCCCCTCGACGTCCAGGACGCGGTGATCCACTACGCCCGCAAGGGCGCGATCATCAACTCCACCTACATGGTCTGAGCCCGTGACCACCCAGCTGAGCCGGTGCGGGGGAGCGATCGGCGGACCACCCACCCCGCGCCCCGGCTCGGCGGGTGGCGCGGTGCCGCCCGCGGGGGGTGGCCTCGACGGCCGCCGGCGCGTCGACGTCGCCCTGCGGGGCATCAGCGTCAGCGTGCCGGTGCGCCGCCGGGGGGGCGCGGGTCCCAGCGACGACGGGCACCTGGCCCTCGACGGCATCCCCGCGACCCTGCCGATCAACCCGGCCAGCCCGTACTCGGTCGCCGACGGGAAGCTCCTGTTCGACGGGGTCGACACCGGGGTGACCGTGGACGCCGCGGCCCGGCCGCGCTTCTACGACCGGCAGACCGCCGACGGCATCTCCTACGAGAAGATCGCGCTCCTGCACGGGGTCGACGTGCTCGCCAGCACCGTCGTGCAGACCTGCATGCGCTACGACGAGGCCGACCGCTGCCGGTTCTGCGCGGTCGAGGCCCCGCTCGCGACGGGGGCGACGATCCCCGTCAAGACCCCGGCCCAGCTGGCCGAGGTGGCCCGCGCCGCGGTCGACCTCGACGGCGTCCGCCAGATGGTGCTGACCACGGGGACGTCCACCGCGCCCGACCGGGGCGCGCGCCACCTCGCCCGCTGCGTGCGCGCCATCAAGGACGCCGTGCCCGGGCTGCCGATCCAGGTCCAGTGCGAGCCGCCCGCGGACCTGGCGGTGATCACCGACCTCCGCGAGGCGGGGGCCGACGCGATCGGCATCCACGTGGAGTCCCTCGACGACGCCGTGCGCCGGGCGTGGATGCCGGGGAAGTCCACCGTGCCGCTGAGCGCCTACCGCGCCGCGTGGGCGGAGGCCGTGCGGGTCTTCGGCCCCAACCGGGTCTCGACCTACCTGCTGGTGGGCCTCGGCGAGGACCCCGACGAGATGATCGCCGGCGCCGGTGAACTGATCGCGATGGGCGTGTACCCGTTCGTCGTCCCGTACCGCCCGCTGGCCGGGACCCTCGCCGCCGAGGTGGACGGCGTCCCCGGCCCGTCGGCCGAGGTCCTCGAGCGGGTCACCGCCGGGGTCGGCGCCCACCTGCGCCGGGCGGGGATGCGCGGCGCCGACCAGGGCGCCGGGTGCGCGGCCTGCGGGGCCTGCAGCGCGCTGTCGGCGGTCGGCGGGTGACCGGCCCCCAGGACGTCCTGTCCACGCCGGCCGATCCGCGTCCGGCCGGTCCCGGGAGCGCCGACCTCCGCGCGCTGGAGTGGCTGACCGGCCGGCCGGGACGCGAGCCGCGCGCCGAGGTCACCATCTCGGTCGAGGTGGCCGACGCCGACACCGCCGAGGGCCGCCGCCGCCGGGCGGAGTACGCCGCGCTGCGGCGCCGGGTCTTCGTCGACGAGCAGGAGCTGTTCGACCGCGACGACACCGACGACGCGGACGGCGACCCGCGCACGGTGGTCCTCGTGGCGGTCGCGGTCGACCGGGCCGGGGGGTCCTCGGTGGTCGGCGGCGTCCGGGTCGCGCCGGCGGTCCCCGGCGGCCCGGACCTGGGCTGGTGGCGGGGCGGGCGCCTCGCGGTCCGCAGCGACACGCGCCTGGCCCGGGCCGGGGTCGGCGGCGCCCTCGTCCGTGCCGCGTGCGCCCGTGCCGAGTCCCTGGGGGCGCTGCGCTTCGACGCGACCGTCCAGCTCTCCCGCGAGGCGTTCTTCCGCCGCCTGGGCTGGCAGGTCCTGCGCCCGACGACGGTCGCGGGCGCCCCGCACGTGCTCATGCACCGGCCGATCGGCCGGGTGCAGCGTCTGGTCGACGCCGCCAAGGCCCCGCTGGGAGCACTGCTCTCGACCTTCACCGCGCCCGGCTCCCTCGGCGGCCCGGGCTGGCGCGGGGACGACGCCGCCCCCGTGCCCGGCGCGGAGCTCGTCGCCGCGTGCGACGCGATCGTCCCGGCCATGGTCGAGCGGGACCCCGAGTGGGCGGGCTGGTGCGGGGTGCTCGTCAACGTCAACGACCTCACCGCCTCCGGCGCGGTCCCGGTCGGACTGCTCGACGCCGTCGCCGGGGCCAGCGCCTCCTTCGTCGCCCGGGTCCTCGCCGGGGTCCGGGACGCCGGCCGGGCCTGGGGGGTCCCGGTCCTCGGCGGGCACACCCAGCTCGGGGTGCCGGCCGCGCTCGCCGTGACCGCGCTCGGGCGGACCGCGGCGCCGCTGCGCGCGGG
>CAXSIB010000122.1:0-8680 GCA_964237095.1 uncultured Actinomycetales bacterium | reverse complement strand
GCCACACTCCCTACGACCGGCTCCCGTCAACCACCTCCTGAGTCAGTACATCTAGCGCGGCGAGGTCGGTGCTCCGCTGTTCGGTCGCGACCAGCTCCTGGCCGCCGTCTGCGCGGGTCTGGGTCTGCTCGGTGCACACCACGACCGACACGGGGTCGAAATCACGGCTCAGAGGCTTGAGGGTGAGGGTGTCGGTGGTGAAGGCGACGGGCCACCTGGACCCGAGCTCCTGACGGCATGACGTCCACGCGGCTGGTCCGCCGCCGACCGCTCGCACCGCGACCGCCGCACTGGTCGCGGTAGTGACCGTACTGACCCTTGATGCTGATCCGCGCTGCGACCCGCAACCGGCGAGGGTCACAGCAGCCACCGCTAACACACCGGACCATTGCCACACCTTCATCGCCACACCCTCACCACCAAACTGTGATGCACCGACTGGTTCGACAAGCAACTGGTTCGACAAGCCTGAGACGCGCCGACCAGACGAACAGTTCCACACCTGATGGCCCTCGGCCTCCGCCCCCCGACTGTGTCGGCCGCCGCCGCACAGCACCGCATCCACGGACACGGGACAACCCCTGGACGGGTCAGCCGGAGCCTCAGGGGGAGCGCATCTCTGTGGTGGATAAGTGCAGTTATGCATGACAGAACGGGCGGTCTCCCGGGCTCGGCTGCCGGGGTGGACGTGCCGGACCGGGGCGACGGGCGGGAGGAGCACCGCCGCGGGAGGGTCCGCTCCTCCCGCGGACTCCGGGGGTCAGGGCTGGAGGTTCTCCAGGTCCACGAGCAGTCCCGGGTGGGTGGGTTCCCAGCCGAGGGCCTGGCGGGTGTGGGTGCTGGAGGCGGGCTGGTCGAGGGCGAAGATCGCGCCGAACGGGCCGTAGGTGTCCTCCGGCACGTTCTCGACGGGTAGCCCGAGCCGGCGGCCGATGACGGTGGCGATGTCGACCACCTGGTCGCCTTCGTCGGCCACGGCGTGCCAGGAGGTCCCGGCGGGTGCCTGCTCGAGGGCGAGGCGGAACAGGACGGCCGCGTCGAGGGCGTGGACCGCCGGCCACCGCTGGGTGCCGTCGCCGGGGTACCCGGACACCCCGGTCCGGCGGGCGCCGTCGGTGAGCAGCCCGGCGAACCCGCCCTGGCCCTGGTTGTGGACGGTGCGCGGCATCCGGACCGCGGTGGGCCGCACCCCGCGGGCGGCGAGTTCGAACAGCGTGTTGATCGACCGACCCCGCCCGCCCACCGGTCCGTCGGTGGGCAGCGGGTCGGCTTCGGTGGAGACCCGGCCGATCACCCACGGCGTTCCGGAGACGGTGACGATCGGGCGGTCGGACCCGACGAGCGCCTCCCCCAGCGCGGCGAGCGCAGCGGACTCCTCGGCGATCGAGTGGGCGAGGGCGTCGGCGGTGCTGTAGTCCCGGCCGAACGCCAGGCTGACCACCCCGTCGGACTGCGCGGCCCCGGCCCGCAGGACCTCGAGGTCCGCGAGCCCTCCCCGCAGGGCTTCCGCGCCGGCGGCCTGCAGTGTCTGCGCGGAGGCGTCCGAACGGGCGAGGGCGAGGACGGTGTGGCCGTGGCCGAGCAGTTCGGCGACTACGGGGGCGCCGATGGTGCCGGTGCCGCCGGTGACGAAGACGCGCATGGAGCTCCTCCAAGGTGATGGGACTGTTGTCCCATGACCGTAGCAGGACGATGGGACACTCGTCTCGTCACCTACGGTGGGGAGATGGCGCGGTGGGAACCCGGGGCGCGGGAGCGGCTCGTGGTCGCCGCCGTTGATCTGTTCACCGAGCAGGGCTACGACGCCACCACGGTCGCGCAGATCGCCGAACGCGCCGGGGTCACGCGGAGCACCTTCTTCCGGCACTTCCCCGACAAACGGGAGCTGCTCGTGGCCGGGCAGGACACCCTGAGCCGGCTGCTCGCCGACGGGATCACCGAAGCCCCCGCCACGGCCAGCCCGCTCGACGCGGTCGCCGCCGGCCTGCAGCGGGCGTCGAGTGCGATGGGGCCGCTGAACCGCGACCTCGGTCCCCGCCTGAAAGCAGCCGTCGCCGCCAGCGTGGAACTTCAGGAACGTAATGCCCTGAAGACCGTCGGGCTCGCCGCGGCCATGACCACCGCGCTGCTCGCCCGCGGGGTGCCCGACCCGACCGCCCACCTCGCCGGCGAACTCGGGGTGCTCGCGTTCAAGCGGGGCTACGCCATGTGGTCTGAAGGCGACCGTGACGGCGACGACGCACTCGCCCCGCACACCCTCGCGGCCCTGCATGACCTGCACGCCGCGACCACGACCCTCAGCTGATCAGGCCCCCCGCTCGCCGGACAGGTTCGGCCCGGCGTGGGCCGGGCCAGCTGCTCCCAGGTCCCGGCTGGCTCGGTCGGCAGTGCTGCGGGGGCCCGACGCGGCCCTGCCGCCCACCCGGCCCTGCTCGGCACCGTCGACGCCGGTGACGTGGCACCGGTGACGTCAGTGGCGGCCCGACGGTGGACGGTGACCGCCCCGACCTATGGCCCTGGAACAGCTCCCGGAGCGTCGCCGGGTCGGGGTGTGAGGGCGGGTCACCACGGCACGGTGCCGTCGCTGTTGACGAAGGTGCCGGTCGGGCCGTCGGCGCCGATGAGGGCCATCGCGATGATGACCTTGGCGCCCTCCGTGACGGTGTGCACACCGGGCTGGCCCGCCGCGGTTGTCCCGCCGGCGACGAACTCGGTGGCCGTGAGCCCGGGGGTGACGGCGTTCACCCGCCACCGGGGGAACGCGTTCGCGTACTGCACGGTGAGCATGTTCAGCGCGGCCTTCGACATCGGGTAGGCGAGCATCGACCAGCCGGCGCCAGGCCGGGAGTTGATGGTGAGGGAGCCGACGGCGCTGCTGACGTTGACCACGACCGGGGCCGCACTGGCCTGCAGCAGCGGGGTGACCGCGTCGAGGACTGCACTCGCGCCGAACACGTTGGTCTCGAACACCCGGCGCAGGTCGGTGATCGTCGCTTCACCGGGCGGGCGCTGGTCCCCGGCGATGCCGGCGTTGTTGACCAGGACGTCGAGCCCACCGTGGCCGCGGAGGAGGTCCGCCCGGCCAGGATGGACGTCTCGTCAGTGCTGTCCAGCTGCATCGCGCGGGCGCCGACGGCCGTGGCGGCCCGCTGCCCGGCTTCGAGGTCGCGGGCGCCGAGCCAGACGGTGTGGCCCGCGTCGACGAGTCGTCGGGCGGTCTCATAGCCCAGACCGCGGGTGGCACCGGTGACCAGGGTGATCGTCATAGCTCCGTCCTACCCCGCTCCGGGCCGGGCTGACTCCAGCCGTGTTCCGCCGCCGCGGCGGCAACCGACTTCAGGTGACTGTCTGCCCCGCTTGAGCACCACCCGACTGCTGACGTCCGAGACCTTTCCATTATCGGACGTCAGGATCGGGGCCGCGGGAGCTTCGGTCGCACTGCCGCTGACGGTTGCCGACAGCGGCCGAGGAGGTGGCGTCCGAGCCGGGGGGTAGATCTGCTGAACCTCCAGGAACGGCGGCTCGCACCCGGTCGGGCAGTCGGAGCCGGCCACGTCCTCCCGCGTCGGGTAGTCCGCGCCCAAGGGAATGGTCTGGTCGCAGGTGACCTCGGCTGGCGCCCCGCAGCGGGGGCGCGGCCGGGCCACGGTCCTCGTGGGCGTCAGCGGCTTCGGCTCCGGAGGCATTCATGCCATCGCGGCCCGGAGGAGTCGTCGGGGCTGAGGTCATCGAGGGATGTGCGGGCGAGGTCGGTGAGGACGACGCGGCGCACCGGGTCGGGCATGACGTAGTCGCGGCCGCCGCCGAGGATGACCTCGAACCGGTGCACCACGTCGTTGTCCGTGGCGGACGCCTCAGGTCCGACGATCCACCACCGCGCCGGTGCCAGTCCGGCGGCCGCCAGCTCGAGGGCGTGCCGGGGCAGGAGGAGGTCTCTCCCGCAGGAGATCCGCCGCCGGTAGCGGCCCCGTTCTCTCGGGGACAGCCCGGTCCACCACGCCAGCGCCACCGCGTCGGGGGCGGGGTCGTCCATCAGTCCAATAGTAGAGGCCGACGTCGGGGGATCGGGGTCGGTGAGGACACGGCGCGGCAGTCCTCCGCGGCCCGGCCGAACCGCCGGTAGGGGTGTCGGCGGGTCCTGGGAGGGTGGTCCGGTCCGACGGGGCGCGGAGTGTGCAGGCACCGGCGGGAGCCGGTGAAGGAAGGGGTGGACGGTGGCGGAGACGATCGCGATGCGGCGGACGGTGGAGCCGGACGCGGCCCGGAGGTCGCCGCCGGGGTGCGCCGGCAGCGTCGGTCGGAGATGGCGGTGCTGCACCGGGCGCTGTTCAGTCCGGCCGCGGAGTACCACCACGGGCAGCGCCCGTCGTTTCCGGGGGTGATGGGGAAGGCGGTCACCGACCGCCACGCCCGGGTGAGTGTGGTGGTGTCGACCCTCGACCTCGACCAGGCCGCCGCCGAGGACGGCGGCCCGGCCCCGGCGGAGTCGGGAGTGTGGGAGATCCACCTGTCGGTGGCCGGGCATCACCGGGTCCTCGCCGACCGCCGGGTGGCCTTGTCGGCGGGTGAGGAGGAGGGGTGGGCGCGGGCGGTGTTCAGCCCGGCGTGGGAGGACCACGGCTACTACGTCGGGCACACCGCGTTCGTCGACCCCGAGCCGGTCGCCCACTACGTGCTGTTCCTCGGCCCGGACCACCGGCCGGTCCCGGTCCCGGCCGACTGGGCCAGCCCGCCCCGGCCGTACCGGCCGATCACCGACCCCGGCCCGACTCCTCACCCGGCCCGAGTTGCCTAGCCGTCGTCACGACCATCTTTGTCCTTGACGTCGTCGGCGAGGGCGGGCTTCCTCGTGTAAATATTCTCCATCGTGGCCTCGAATCGACTCAGGGTAGGTGATTCGATGACGTTGAGTATGACTGCCTGCGTAAGAATCTGGTCGGCTTGGCCACTACGGTGGCAGCCTTATAAAAATAGCGGAATAGCTAGGACAAGGGCGCCCGGAAGAGCCCACCAGGTCCAGCGAAAGCTCAAGACCACTCCCAAGAAGGTCAGTGGCGTAAACAAGGTGAGGCGGAGTTGGCTCTCCGACCGCAGACGGTCGTATCCCTCGAAGAGGGTGGTGCTCGTTACCTGAAGCCGCGTAGCGAGCAGTGGGTACTCCTCTACAAGGGTCCGGAATAGGGCCCCATTGACCTCGGTACGGGTCCGGTCGGCGAAACCCATCGAATGGTCACCGGACCTTAGCTCACGGAAGGTCCGGCGGTCGAGAGAAGCCGGGAGAAACTGGTCCCACTCATCCATGGCGATGGTCTTCGAACGAGAGAGTTCCGTGTTGACAAGGTCGTCAATCGGTCGGCGGGTCCGGTCCCGGAAGCTTGTTTCCTCAATGCGGGCCAGCTTTTTACGATCGGGGACACCCTCTCCGAGTGGTTGAGTCATCATTACGGCCGACCGGCCTATAGGAAGTCGGCTCGCCTTAGCGGCTCGCCTTTTGTTGATTCCGGCTTTCTTCGACTGAACTAACCCATTAGACGTGATCGATCCCCATAGTTTGCCAAGGGGTCTCCAGGACGCAATCTTCTTAGCCCTGGTCTGAAAAGCAGGCGGTCGGTTCACCTCAAAAACAGAACCAATTAGATAGGCCCCAAAGGAGACGACGCCGAGAGCGGTCGACACCCCAATTGCGCCGTCGAGTTGGTACAGCTGGTGGAAAACGCCGGTCGCGTGGCGGCACGACGGGAAGTGGTCACCGAGGAGTAGCCATCCGGCGAAGACCAACGTGTAGCCGGTGACGAGGGGCGTTCGGAGGTCCCGTACTCCCGGGAGGATCGCCGCCAGCACCTGGATGCACCCCTCTCCCGGTTGTTGGGGACAGCCCTGAGTGCTGCCTCGGGCGATCATGCCGTGGCGGTGGCAGGTCAGGTGGGCTTAGGAACCGAACCGTCGGCGGGCCCAACGGCGGGTGAGGCGTCTCGGGACGGGCGCGAGATGTCCGCGGTAGCGGTAGCACGACGGTTCGTTGGCGGGGGCAGCTCTCTGTCCTGACACCCCCGCCGCGGCTGTCGTCGGGGAAGTGCGCCGGCCTCGTCCATGGCCGCACTCAAGAGACCCAGCCTGCGGACGAGGAGTACGTCGACCGGTCGCAGTCTCTTCGCCCACGGCGAGGTGGTGTTGTCCAGGTCTCTACGACGTGGTCGGCGCTCATCCCACCTGTGATGTTGCCGACACTGAGCGGCTCGGCTGTGTCCCCGATAGCCGCCTCACCAGCTCCATCTTGTCGACGACCGGTGGTCGCCCGCGTCGTTCGGCCCTCCACAACCCCTCCGTCATCAGCGCGCTTCGACCCCCGCCCCGAGCACGCCCGACCCGGTGTCCGGCTGCCTCGTCAAGCCGTTGGAGCAAGCCGTTGGAGCAAGCCGTTGGAGCAAACCGTTGGAGCAAACCGTTGGAGCAAACCGTTGGGGCAAACCGTTGGGGCAAACCGTTGGGGCAAACCGTTGGAGCAAGATATACAAAAGCGTGCGTTAACGCTTCCCTCCTACGTCGGTCAGCCATACCGTTGGCACCACGTCAGACCCCCGGGGAGCGCCGGCTGCGGCCGGCCCGGGTCCTGGCGGGGTGCTGGGAGGTCGGGCCGCGAGCGCGCGGCAGGGCCAGGACGGCAGCCGGGCAGGGCGGACAACAGGGCCCCCGACGGGCAGTCGGGGTCGGTGTGGCTGTGGAGGGGTGGACCGGTGACGGCAGGCGGGTACGGCACCCACGGCGTCGACGACGGGGACGGTCCGGACGAGGTGTACGACGACGGGGTGGGCGGCGGCCGTCCGGGCTGGGCCGGCGGGACCGGGGGGCCCGGTGGCTCCGGTGGGTTGGACTCGGCCCTGGCGGGCCGGGAGTTGCGGGTGGAGTTCGTGTCGGTGGGGCGGCGGCGGCGGGTGGGGACGGCGCGGCGGCGGGCGGTGTCGGTGCGGCTGTCGGAGGAGGAACGTTTCGACGTGGTGGCGGCGGCGAACCGGGTCGGGTTGACCGCGGGGGCGTACATGGCGGAGGCCGCGGTGGCCGCCGCGCGGGGGACGGCGGGGCCGAAGGCCGACGGGCGCCGGCAGGTCGCGATCGAGCTGAACCAGCTGTGGACCCAGGTCGCCCGGCTCGGGGGGAACCTGAACCAGGCGGTGAAGGTGGCGAACGCGACCGGGGCTGTGGACGGGCGGCTGCTGGGGGCGGTCGTGCAGACCAAGAGCCTGCTGGACCGGATCACGGTCGCGGTCGATGAGACCCACGCGGGAATGCGCCGGTGATCGTGAAAACGGGGGCCGCGCTGCGCGGGGGCCGCACCTACGGCCTGGTCGCGTATCTGATGGGTCCGGGCCGGGTGAATGAGCACACCGACCCGCGGGTGATCGCCGGCTACGCCCCGGTCGAGTTGCTGCAGCCGGCGCCGCGGGACGACGGCCGCCCGGGTCTGGACATTCGGGACCTGGTGCACCACCTCGACCAGCCCCTGGCCGGGGCGGTCGGCGGGGTGCCGGCCAAGCACGTGTTCCACACCGTGATCGCGAACCGCGCCGAGGACCCGTACCTGACCGACACCGAATGGGCGGACATCGCCTACGACATGATGGGCGAACTGAAACTGGCCGGGACCGACCAGGGAATGCGCGACATCCGGTGGGTCGCGGTCCGCCACGACGACGCCCACATCCACCTGGCCGGGACCCTGGTCCGCGCCGACGGGACCGTCGCGCGGACCCCGAACGACTTCAAGGCCGCCGCGACCGTCCGGGCCCGGATGGAAGCCAAGTACGGCCTCACCCGGACCAACACCGGGGACCGCACCGCGAGCATCCGCCCGACCCGGGCGGAATCGGAGAAGGCGACCCGGGTGGGCCGGGGGGAGACCGAACGGGAAACGGTACGCCGCCTCGTCCGGGCCGCGGCCGGGTCGGCCCGGTCGGCCGAGGAGTTCCGGTCAGAACTGGTCTCCTCGGGGGTGGTATTTGCCCCCCGCCACTCCACTCAGGACCCGACCCAGATCACCGGCTACAAAGCATCCCTGTCCCCGGACCGCATTCGCGGTGACCGGCAGGAGACGGCGCCGGTGTGGTTCGCCGGGGGCGGGTTGGACAAGGACCTGACATGGCCGAAGCTCGCCGCCCGGTGGGCGCCGGCGGTCCGGCCGGAGGAGGCGACCGGGCACGAGACCCCCATCGGGCCCCGCACCCTGCCCCCGTCCGCGGCCGCCGCCACCAGCGCTGCAGCCGACCCGGACGAGGCCGCCCGGGCCGCGGCCGGGGTGGAACGAGCCCGGGTCGCGGAGCGGGTCGCGGCGATGCGCTACCTCACGCTGCGGGCCACCGCCGCCGCGGTGGTCCTGCACGACGACCCGGCCCTGGTCGACGCCCTCGCCCCCGCTGCAGTCGACGCCGCCGCGGCGGTCGCCGCCGCGTGGGACCGCCACCCCGACGGCCGGACTCCGGTAGGTGGAGCCACCGCCGCCGCGGATCGGGCGCAGCGGGCCGGGCGCACCCCCGGCGGCGGCGGCCCCGCCTACACCCCGCGGTCGGCGCTGCTGCGGACCGCGGTCCGGTCGATGACCCGGGCGGGGCAGCTCAGCTCCGGTGGCGACACCGCCGCGTGGCTGGCGCTCGCGGTGCAGATCGCGGCGATGCTCGACGCGGTCGCC
>CAXSIB010000121.1:0-8712 GCA_964237095.1 uncultured Actinomycetales bacterium | reverse complement strand
GTGGACGACGGTCCCGCTCGTCGCCGTCCCCGCGAGCGCCGCCCGGCAGGTGTCGGTGACCCCCGCGGTGTCCTCGCCGTGCACCAGCTCCTCGAGCCCGATCCCGACCAGGACGCCGCGGGGGACGCCGAGCAGCTCGACGGCGGCAGCGTTGACCGCGACCAGGTGCAGCTCGGCGTCGACGATGACCGCCGGGACGGGCGCCTCGTCGAACACGGTGCGGTAGAGGATCTCCTGGTCCAGCAGCCGCGCCCGGGCGTTGGCGACCTCGATCGCGGCCGCGGCCTCGGCTGCGAACATCTCCAGGAGGGTGCGCTGCTCGAGGTCGGGCCGGCGGCCACTGGCGGGCAGGTCGACGCTCAGGACGCCGAGCAGGGCGCCGCGGGAGTCCACGAGCGGGGCGAACAGCCCGTCGTCGGGGTGCCACGCGTCGCCGTCGAGGAGCTCCCCGGGCGGGGGCGTCCACATCACGAGCCCGGCGTGCAGCTCCGGGTCGCCGCCGTGGGCGAGGAAGCGCAGGTCGCCCCAGACCTCGCAGGCCTCGAGCACCCGGACCCAGTCGGCCATCGGCGAGCTGCGGCCCAGGAGCTGGCCGAGCCCGGGCGGGCCGACGACGGCGTCGACCCGCAGGTCGCCGGCCGCGGTCGTGACGTTGATCGCCGCGGCGCCGAACTCCAGGACGTCGACGACCGCGATCGCGACCTGCCGGAGGGTGTCGGTGGCGTCGCCGCTGCGGCCGAGCAGGTGGACGGTCTTGAGGACGCGCTCGAGCGATGCGCGGCGGACGTGCGCGAGGGTGCCGCCGGCCGCGGCGGCGTCCTCGGACGTGCTGGTGGCGGTGTCGCCGGGGGCTTCGCTCTGGTGCACCGGGGCCCCTTCCGGCGCGGCGTCGACGTCCGGGACTGCCGGGGACAGCCCGCTGTGATGGAGGCTAGACGCTGAGCACTCGGCGGGGTGGCGGTACCGCGCCGGTGGGGACGGCGGGCCGGCGGCCGGGTCTCGTCCCGGACGACGCGCCCCGGGGCGGCCCTGGCCTGCGGGTCCTCGGGCGCGTGTCGGAGACTGGTCGGAGACATCCGGTGGTCGACACGACGGGAGCGGTGCGTGGTCAGCAGCGTCACCGTCGTGCTCGTCGTGCTGTCGCTGGCCGTCGCCGGCTGGGCGGGGGTCCTCGTCGCCCTCGACCGGGTCATCGACCTGCCGCTGTTCGTGGCGGCCGGGGTCCTCGAGCTCGCGATGCTCGGTCAGCTCGCGCTGTCCCTCGTGCTGCTCGGCCGCCCGGACCACACCGGGTCGGTGCTCCTCTTCGTCCTCTACCTGGTGGTCCTCGTGGTCCTGCTGCCCGTCGGCGCGGTCTGGGCCACCCTCGAGCACAGCCGCTGGGGGCCGGCCGTGCTCGCGGTCGCCTGCCTCGCCGAGCCGGTCGTCCTGTGGCGGCTCACGAGCGTCTGGGCGACCCATGGCTGAGCGCGGCCCCATCGATCCCCTCGAGCCCATCGATCCCACGGATCCCGTCGAGCGCGTCACCGCCGGGCCGGCGTCCCTGCGGCACGGCCCGGGGCGGCTGCTGATCGCGGTGTACGGGATCTTCGCGATCGCGGCGACGTCGCGGGCCGCGTTCCAGCTCGGCCACCAGTTCTCCCGGGCCCCGCTCGCGTACGTGCTGTCGGCGTTCTCGGGGGTGGTCTACGTCGTGGCCACGGTGGCCCTGGCGAGGGCGTCGCGGGTGTCCGGCCGGGTCGCGCTCGTCGCGATCTCGGTCGAGCTGGCCGGCGTGCTCGCCGTCGGGACCTTCAGCGTGCTCGACCGGTCCGCGTTCCCCGACGCCAGCGTGTGGTCGGACTACGGCAGCGGCTACGGCTTCGTGCCGCTCGTCCTGCCCGTGCTGGGACTGCTCTGGCTCCGCCGGGCCCGCCCCCGCCCCTGACCTCCGCCCGGGAACCGCGGGCCTCGGCGCCGCGGCGCCGCGGCTCAGGCGGTGGCCGCCGCCGGCCTGGTCAGCGGCGCGGGCCGCTCGCACGTCGTCGACAGCTCCTCGCGGCGGCCCGAGTCGGCCGCGAGCAGCAGGGACGCCATGACGTCCAGCACGTGCACGGCGAGCTCGCCCGAGGCGCGGTGCGGCCGGCCCCCGGCGAGCGCGGCCGCCAGCTCGGTCACCCCGAGGCCGCGTGCGTTCTCGACGGACGCGCCCTCGGCGGGGACCGTCGTGAAGGTCTTCGCCCCCCCGGTCGCGACCCCCACCGGACCGGCGAACCGGTTCGGGTCCGGCAGCGACAGCGACCCCTCGGTGCCGTGGACCTCCAGGCGGGGCACGGTGTGCGCCCAGACGTCGAAGCTCGTCAGCAGGGTCACGACCGCGCCGCCGGCCAACTCCAGGAGACCGGTCACGTGGGTCGGGATCGTGACCGGGACCGTCGTCCCGGCCAGCGGCCCGGTCGCCACGGTGCGCTCGTCGAAGGCCCGGCGGCTCATCGCGGACACCGATCGCACGGGTCCGAGCAGCGACACGAGGGCGGTCAGGTAGTAGGGGCCCATGTCGAGCAGCGGCCCGCCGCCGGGGGCGTAGTGGAAGCCCGGCGCGGTGTGCCAGCTCTCGTGCCCGTGGTTCGCGAACATCGCCGTCGCCGCGACCGGGGTCCCGATGGTCCCCGCGTCGACGAGCGCCCGCGCCGACTGCAGGCCCGCGCCGAGGAAGGTGTCCGGCGCCCCGCCGATCCGCAGCCCGCGCCCGGCGGCGAGCGCGAGCAGCGACTCACCGGCGGCGGTGTCGAGGGCGAGCGGCTTCTCCACGTAGACGTGCTTCCCGGCCTCGAGCGCCGCCCGGGACACCTCCACGTGCGCAGCCGGGATCGTCAGGTTGAGCACGAGGTCGACGTCCGGATCGGTCAGCAGCGCGGGCACCGACAGCGCCCGCACGCCGAACTCCGCGGCCCGGTCCGCGGCCCGGGTGGCGTCGAGGTCGGCGACCGCGGTGACCACCGTGGCGGGGTCGAGCGCCCGCGGCCCGGCGGGGTCGGCGCCCGGGCCGAGGTTGGCCAGGTAGATCCGGCTGATCACCCCGCAGCCGACGACCCCGACCCGCAGGCTCACGCGGCGGCGCCGCTCCCGCGGGCCGCCCACAGCAGTCCCCGCTCCATGATCAGCTGCGACTGGGGGACGTCGAAGTCGGTGTCGACGTGGCCGAGCAGCGACACGAAGACGCGGCCGGCGCCCCAGGTGCGCTTCCACACCACCGGCATCGTGACGCCCTGGACCCACGGCCGGACCACCGGGTGGTCGAACGTCGTCGTCGCCAGGACGGTGTTCGAGGGGTCGACGTGCACGTAGTACTGCTCGGTCACGACGTCGAACGCCCCGATGCCCGCCATCACCGGATCGGTCGTCCCGGGCACGGGGTCGACCCGGTGCGGGGTGATGTCGTCGGGGTGGGCGATCCACTGCCCGCCCGCCATGATCTGGAAGTCGACCGACGTCCGGAACGTGTCGGTCATGCCGCCGTGCCAGCCGGCCAGCCCGGTCCCCGCCTCGACCGCGGCCTGCAGCCCCCGCACCTGCTCGGGGGCCGCGGTGCCCTGGGTCCAGGTGTGGACGACGAGATCGGTCGCCGCGAGCAGGTCCGCGTCGAGGTAGCTGTCCAGGGAGTCCGAGACGGTGACCTCGAAGCCGTGGCCCCGCAGGACGGCGGCGAACCGGTCACTCGTCTGCTGCGGCTCGTGCCCGGCCCAGCCCCCGCGGACGAACAGCGCTGTGGTCATGGACGCAACCCTTCCACGCCTGCGCTGAGGGACCGGACCGGACTCGGCCCGCACGGCGGACGGGCGCCGGACCCTGAGGTCCGGCGCCCGTCCGGCCGATCGCGCGCGGGGAGCGGCCTGGGCTCAGGCCGCGGCCTTGGTGTACCGGTCGGTGACGGCGCCCCAGTTGACGACGTTCCACCACTGCTTGAGGTACTCCGGGCGGCGGTTGTTGTAGGTCAGGTAGTACGCGTGCTCCCAGACGTCGTTGCCGACCAGCGGGGTCTGGCCCGCGGTCAGCGGCGAGTCCTGGTTGGGGGTCGAGGTGATCGCGAGCTTGCCGCCGTCGAGGACCAGCCACACCCAGCCGGACCCGAACTGCGCGACCCCGGCCGCCTCGAACTGCGTCTTGAAGGCGTCGACGGACCCGAAGACCTGCGTGAGCTCGGACTCCAGCGGTCCGCTCAGCGTCGTGCCCTCGGAGCCCGGAGCCGCCATCGACTCCCAGAACATCGAGTGGTTGGCGTGCCCGCCGCCGTTGTTGCGGACCACGCCGCGCACCGCGTCCGGCACCGAGGATAGG
This sequence comes from uncultured Actinomycetales bacterium, assembly GCA_964237095.1. Classification (GTDB taxonomy): domain Bacteria; phylum Actinomycetota; class Actinomycetes; order CAXTBU01; family CAXTBU01; genus CAXSIB01. The sequence goes on along the minus strand of CAXSIB010000121.1, from coordinate 4,395 downwards.
TTCGCGACGATGTCGTCGATCGAGCGGGACTCCCACTCCGTGCCCGCGACCGCGCCGTTGAGCTTGTCGACGTAGGCCTGGTGGTGCTTGTCGTGGTGCAGGTGCATCGTCGCCTCGTCCACGTACGGGGCGAGCGCGTCGTAGGCGTAGGGGAGTTCGGGAACGGTGAAGGCCATGCGTCCTCCTGGGGCTGGTCACGTCCGGGGTGACGGGAAGAGGCCCCCGGCAGGGGGCGCCGGACACCCCCGACGCTAGTCCTGCGCCCCGGCGGCTCCCGAGCCGAGCGGTGGTCGGCCGGGAGGACAGGTCACCCACAGTGACCTGAGGGACGCCTGGTGTGGATGGGGGAGATGGGGCACACTGGCGCACGCAGGCCGTCACGGGCGAGCTGTGCGAGGTCGAAGCGCTGGGGAAGGCGTCCTTCGGTCCGACACAGGGAGACAGAGATGACGACTGCGCAGCAGGCGCGCGGTGTGCTCTACCTGCACTCCGTGCGTTCCGCCGTGTGCCCGCACGTCGAGTGGGCGGTCGCCGGGGTGCTCGGTGCGCCCGCGGCTCTTCTCTGGACGCCCCAGCCCGCCGAGGCCGGCTGCTACCGGTCCGAGCTGTCGTGGCAGGGCGAGCCCGGGACGGCCGCCCGCCTCACCTCCGCGCTGCGCGGCTGGGACAGCCTCCGCTTCGAGGTGACCGAGGACGCTCTCCCGGGCGGTGAGGGCATGCGGTTCTCCTGGACCCCCGACCTCGGCCTGCACCACGCCGCCACCGGCCCGCACGGCGACATCGCGCTCGGCGAGGACCGCCTCAAGACCGTGCTCGCCGCGGCGGCCGCCGTCGCCGGCACCGACCGCGACCGCGCGTACGACGTCCTGCGCGCGCAGCTCGCCAGCCTGCTCGGCACTCCCTGGGACGACGAGCTCGAGCCGTTCCGCCACGCCGCCGACGGCGCCGCCGTCCGCTGGCTGCACCGCGTCGGCTGACGACCCCGCCGGCGTCGCGCCGGACCGCTCCGGCTGACGGTCACCGGCCGCGACGCCGCTCGGCCGCGTGGGCCGAGCGGCGCCGACCGTCAGCCGGCGGCGTCGAGGAACGGCTGCAGCAGGGCCAGGTCGGCCGGGGACAGGCGCTCGCTCGCCGCGGCCAGCTGGTGCCAGTACGGGTACAGCAGCGGCGGGCGGCTGACCTGCTCGAGCGTCGCGATCTCCTCCGCGGAGAGTGTCAGGGACGCCGCCGCCAGGTTGTCGGCCAGCTGCTCCGACGTCCGGGCGCCGATCACGAGGGTGGTGACGGCCGGGCGGGTGAGCAGCCAGGCCAGCGCGACCTGGGCCGCGGAGACCCCGTGGCCGTCGCCGATCGCGACCAGGGCGTCGACGATGTCGTAGAGCGCGCCCTCGTCGCGGACCGGCGGCTCGTTCCAGTCGGTGAGGTGCCGCGAGCCCTCCGGGTAGGCCTGCCCGCGCCGGTACTTGCCCGACAGCAGCCCGCCGGCCAGCGGGCTCCAGACGAGGATCCCGAGCCCGGCGTCCACCGACAGCGGCAGCAGCTCGTACTCGGCCTCGCGCGCCTGCAGCGTGTAGTGGATCTGCTGGCTGACGAAGCGGGTCAGGTGGTCGCGCTCGGAGATGCCGAGGGCCTTCGCGAGGTGCCACGCGGAGAAGTTCGACGCCCCGACGTAGCGGACCTTCCCGGCCCGGACCAGGTCGTCCAGCGCGGTCAGGGTCTCCTCGAGCGGGGTCTGGCCGTCCCACTGGTGCATCTGGTACAGGTCGATGTGGTCGGTGCCGAGCCGGCGCAGGGAGTCCTCGCAGGCCCGGACGAGGTGGTGGCGGGACAGGCCGCCGTCGTTGACCTCGCCGGTCAGGTTGAACCGGGCCTTGGTCGCGATCAGGGTCTTGTCGAAGCGCCCCTTGAGGACCTCCCCGACGATCTCCTCCGACTGCCCGCCGGAGTAGACGTCGGCGGTGTCGACGAGGTTGACCCCCGCGTCCAGGCAGGCGTCGACCTGCTTGCGGGCGTCGGCGACGTCGGTGGAGCCCACGGCCTCGAAGCCGCCGCTCCCGCCGAAGGTCATGGTGCCGAAGGTGACGGTGGACACTCGCAGGCCTGACCTGCCGAGCTGGCGGTATTCCATGCGGCCAGCCTAGGGAGCGCTCACACGGGCTTCGACCCGAACACCGCCCGCGCGGCCGGTCGGTCGAGCGCTCAGTTGGTCGAGCGCTCAGTTGGTCGAGCGGAAGGCGACGGCGATGTTGGAGCCGCCGAACCCGAAGGAGTTGCTGACCGCGGCGATCGGCCCGGCGGGCAGCTCCCGCGGCACCTTCGCGATGACGTCCAGCTCGATGTCGCCGTCCTGCTGGTCGAGGTTCGCCGTGGGGGGCGCGATCCGGGTGTGCAGCGCGAGCACGGTCGCGATCGCCTCGACGGCGCCGGTCGCCCCGAGCAGGTGCCCCGTGACGGACTTCGTCGCGGACACCGACACGTGGGAGACGTCGGCGCCGAGGACCTCGTTGATCGCGATGGACTCGGCGACGTCGCCCTGCGGGGTGGAGGTCGCGTGCGCGTTGACGTGCACGATCTCCCGCGGGGCGAGGCGGGCGTCGGTGAGCGCGAGCCGCATGGCCCGGGCCGCGCCCTCGCCCGTCGGGTCGGGCTGGACGATGTTGTGCGCGTCGGCCGAGGAGCCGGTCCCCGCGAGCTCGGCGTAGACCTTCGCGCCGCGGCCCCGGGCGTGGGCCACGGTCTCCAGGACGAGGACCCCCGCGCCCTCTCCGAGCACGAAGCCGTCGCGGGAGGTGTCGTACGGCCGGGACGCGAGCCAGGGCTCGTCGTTGCGGGTCGACAGCGCGGTCATCGACGCGAACGCCGCGATCGGCAGCGGGTGGATGGCCGCCTCGGTGCCCCCGGCGAGGACGATGTCCGCGCGGTCGAACCGCAGCAGGTCCATGCCCCAGACGAGGGACTCGTTGCCCGACGCGCACGCCGACACCGGCGCGTGCACGCCGGCCTGGGCGCCGAGGTCGAGGCTGACCCAGCCGGCCGCGCCGTTGGGCATGAGCATCGGGACGGTGAACGGGGAGACCCGCCGCGCGCCCTTCTCCTTGAGGATGTCGTACTGGTCCATCAGCGTGATGCAGCCCCCGACGCCGGTTGCGATGACGACCGCGAACCGGTGCGGGTCGACGGTGGACGCGGGCAGCGCGGCCTGGACCTCGTCGTCGGGCTCGACCGTCTTCCGGCGGCCGAGCCCGGCGTCGTCCCAGGCCTGGCGGGCGGCGATGACCGCGAACTGCTCGTTGCGGTCCATCCGCCGGGCCTTGACCCGGCCGACGCCCTCCAGCGGCTCGACCGCGGCCCGCCCGGCGAACCGCACGGGCAGCGTCTCGGCCCAGTCCTCGGTCAGCGCCCGGATCCCCGAGCGCCCGGCGAGCATGGCGTCCCAGGTGCCCGCGACGTCGCCCGCGAGCGGGGTGGTCGCCCCGAGCCCGGTGATCAGGACGCGCAGGCGGCCGTCGGCGTCCCGCTCGGGCCCGTAGGCGTCCCGCGCGGTCTCGGCCGGCCGGGGCTGGTCCAGGGTCTCGGTGGACGAGATCAGGTCACACTCCTGCTTTCTCGATGAACAGGACCGCGTCCCCGACCGTCTTCAGGCTGCGGACGTCGTCGTCGGGGATGGAGACGTTGAACTTCTCCTCGGCCGCCACGACGACCTCCACCATGGAGAGGGAGTCGACGTCGAGGTCGTCCACGAAGCTCTTGTCCAGCTGGACGTCGTCGGCGGGGACGCCGGCGACCTCGTTGACGATGTCGGCGAGACCGCTGCGGATCTCCTCGGTGGTGGCCATGCTCGGTGCTCCTTCGTCAGGGGTGTGGGTCAAGAGTGGACGGTCGGCCGGTCGCCTGCGACCTCGTCACTGGTCGTCACGATCGCGTGACCGCGAGCGCGATCACGGGAGGGTGACCACGAGCGCGGCGTGCACCAGGCCGGCGCCGAAACCGATCAGCAGCGCGGTCGCGCCGCGGGCGACGGCCCCGGACGCCCGCAGGGTGTCGATGGCCAGCGGGATCGACGCCGAGGAGGTGTTGCCCTGCTCGGCGATGTCGCGGGCGATGGTCACCGAGGCGGGCAGCCCGATCGCCTTGGCGAGGGCGTCGATGATGCGCATGTTCGCCTGGTGGGGCACGAACGCGTCGAGCTCGGCCGCCGTGATCCCGGCGCGCTCGAGGGCGCTCACCGCCACCGGCGCCATCGCGTACGCGGCCCAGCGGAAGACCTTGCTGCCCTCCTGGGTGATCGCCGGCCAGGACGGCGCGGCCGACTCACCCGGGGCGGCGGTGGCGGCGGCCGCGAACGCGGTCCCCCAGTCGCTGCGGGACCGGACCAGGTCGGCGCCCGAGCCGTCG
>CAXSIB010000120.1:0-8754 GCA_964237095.1 uncultured Actinomycetales bacterium | reverse complement strand
CCGGGTGGCCGCGGCCGCCGCCGCCGGCCCGGTTCGGTGATCCGGCCGGGCGGTGTGAGGATCGAGGCGTCGGCAGGTGGATCGAGGAAGGTGGTGCGGATCGTGGTCGGTCTCGTGGTCGGGCTGCTCGTCCTGTGGGTGGTCCTGGCGATCCTGGGGTTCGTGATCCACGGCCTGGTGTGGCTGGCTGTCATCGGGATCGTCCTGTTCGTCGCGACGTCGGTGTTCGGGTGGGTGCGCCGCCGTACCGGTCGCTGAGGGTCGCCCACCGGTGGCTCCGGCGGTGTCGGCGTCGGTTCGGTAACGACCCGCCGGACGCGGTGGGAACGCTCCCTCGGCCCGGGTCGGGGGCCTTAGCATGGCCAACCGGACGCCCCGGCCCGGATCCCCGGGCCGTGGGTCCAGTCTGTTCGAAGCGCAATCTCCAACGAAGGAGCCGTCGCATGACCGAACCCCTCTCACCCCGCGCGCGGGTGAGCCGCCGCACGCTGCTGGGCGCCGCTCCGGCGGTCGGCGCGGCGGGCGTGCTCGCCGCCTGCGGGAGCTCCGGCGGCGGCGGCAACGCCGCCTCCACCACCGCGGCGGCCGCGGTGCCCTCGGCCTCTCTCGAGGCCGAGCTGGCCAAGCCGGCGACGATCACCTTCTGGGCCTGGACTCCGGGCACCCAGAAGGAGGTGGACCTGTTCGAGAAGAAGTACCCGAACATCAAGGTCAACCTCGTGAACGCCGGACAGGGCACCCCCGAGTACACGAAGCTGCGGACGGCGCTGAAGGCAGGCAAGGGCGCCCCGGACTGCTGCCACATCGAGTTCCAGTACCTGCCGACCTTCGCGCTCGGGGACAACCTGCTCGACCTGGTGCCCTACGGCGCGAACGACGTCAAGGACCAGTTCGTCGACTGGACGTGGGGCCAGGTCTCCCAGAACGGCAAGGTGCTCGCGATGCCGTGGGACACCGGGCCGACGGGGATGCTGTACCGGGAGGACATCTTCAGCAAGTACAAGATCACCGTCCCGACGACGTGGGAGGAGTTCGCCGACCAGGGGAACAAGCTCCACGCGGCCGCCCCGGGCGTGGCGATGACCACGCTGGGCAACGACCAGATCGGGCAGTTCCTGGCGCTGATGTGGCAGCTGGGGGCCAAGCCGTTCGAGGTCGACGGCACCAAGCTGACCATCAACATGAACGGCCCCGAGGCCCAGAAGATCGCGAAGTTCATCGAGCCGCTGGTGGCGAACGGGGTCATCTCGACCGACACCACCTTCAACAACGACTGGTACGCCGGTCTGGCCAACGGCCGGTACGCCAGCTGGACCCCGGCGGCGGCATGGGGTCCGATCTTCCTGCAGGGGTCGGCGGCCAAGAGCTCGGGCAAGTGGCGCGCGGCGCCGCTGCCGCAGTGGGACGTCTCCAAGCCGGCTTCCGGCAACTGGGGCGGCTCGACCATCGCGGTCATGTCGAAGACGAAGTACCCGGCGGCGTCGGCGGCGTTCGCGATGTTCATGATGACCGATCCGGCGTCGGTGCAGATGTTCTCGGAGACGCAGTTCCTGTTCCCGAGCGTGAAGGCGGAGCTGGCGCGCCCGGCCTACATCGACCAGAAGCTGCCGTTCTACGGCGGCCAGCAGGTCAACAAGGTGTTCGCGGCGATCTCGGACACGGTCAACAAGGACTTCCAGTGGGACCCGTTCCACGACTACCTGAGCACCGCGGCGCAGAACACCTTCGGCAAGGCGATGATCGCGAAGAAGGGGATCGCGGCCAGCCTGGACGCCCTCCAGGCCAACCTGGTCACCTACGCGAAGCAGCAGGGCTTCACCGTCACCACCTGACCGACCCGGCGCCCCGGGCGGTGGCTCCCAGCCACCGTCCCGGGGCGCGGCGGGACCTCCCACCCCCATCACCGCGGATGTCTGTGAGAAGCCTGTGACCACTGTCGACCTGCCGGCCGCGGCCGTCCCCACCTCCCGGAAGAAGCCCCAGGGCGGCCGGGTGACGGGGCACGCCCACCGCCGCTCCGCCTACATCTTCGTCATCCCGTTCATGCTGGTCTTCGCGGCGATGTTCATCGCGCCGCTGGTGTACTCCTTCTACCTGAGCCTGTTCAAGACCCAGCTGATCGGCGGGTCCGGGTTCACGGGGCTGTCCAACTACCGGACCGCACTCACCGACTCCTCGTTCCTGCACGGTATTGGGCGGATCCTTCAGTTCTTCGTCTACCAGGTCCCGATCATGCTCGTCCTCGCCGTCGCGTTCGCCCTCCTGCTGGACAGCGGCAAGGTCCGGGTCCCGAAGCTCTTCCGGATCGCCTTCTTCGTGCCGTACGCGGTGCCCGCCGTCGTCGGGGCCCTGATCTGGGGCTACCTCTACGGGCCCAAGTTCGGCCCGTTCGAGCAGATCGCGCAGCACCTCGGGACGAACGCCCCCGGGTTCCTGACGAGCAGCCTGATCCTCCCGTCGATCGCGAACATCGCGACCTGGGAGTTCTGTGGCTACAACATGATCATCTTCTACGCCGCCCTGCGCGCCATCCCGACCGAACAGTTCGAGGCGGCCGCGGTCGACGGGGCCGGCGCCTGGCGGACCGCGATCAACATCAAGCTCCCGCAGCTGAAGCCGGCGCTCCTGCTGACCCTCGTGTTCTCCGTCATCGGGTCGTTCCAGCTGTTCAACGAGCCGTCGGTGCTGCAGCCGGTGGCGGGAGCGGTCATCAGCTCCGACCTGACCCCCAACTTCTATGCGTACACCCTCGCGTTCGTCAACCAGAACGTGAACTACGCGGCCGCGATCTCGTTCCTCCTCGGGTTCATCATCGTGCTCGCCACCTCCGTCGTCCTCATCATCTCCAGCCAGAGGAGCAAGCGCGCATGACCACGGTCGCGTCCTCCACCCGTGTCGACACCGGTGCGCGGGCGGCCACCGTCGCCGGTAGCGGTCGTCAGCGCAAGTCCGGCACGTTCGTCCCGACGCTCTTCATGGCGGTCTTCTTCGTCTACTTCATCCTCCCCCTGCTGTGGCTGGTGATCTCTTCCACCAAGAGCAACGGGGTCCTGTTCTCCTCGTTCGGGTACTGGTTCGCCCGCCCGTTCAACCTGTTCCACAACATCCACGACGTGTTCGCCTTCAACAACGGGATCTTCGCCCGGTGGATGGCCAACTCGGCCATCTACGCGGTCGTGTCCGCCGGCGGCGCGGCCCTGCTCGCGGCGTTCGCCGGGTACGGCTTCGCCAAGTACGAGTTCGCCGGCAAGCGGGCGCTGTTCGGGATCATCCTCGCCGGGATCGCCGTCCCGACCACGGCGCTCGCGATCCCGACCTACCTGCTGTTCTCGAAGATCGGGATCGTCGACACCCCGTGGGCGGTCATCCTCCCGTCCCTGGTCAGCCCGTTCGGCATCTACCTGATGCGGATCTACGCCGCCCAGTCCGTCGACTACAGCCTGATCGAGAGCGCGCGCATCGACGGCGCCACCGAGCTCGGGATCTTCTTCAAGGTCGCGTGGCGGCTGATGATCCCCGGTTTCATCACGGTGCTGCTCTTCACCCTCGTGGCGACCTGGAACAACTACTTCCTGCCGCTGGTGATGCTGAACAACCCCAGCTACTTCCCGGTCACGATCGGGCTCAACCAGTGGAACGCGTCGGCCAACGCGGGCGGCGGGGGCGGCGGCAGCCAGGCCTTCTTCGCGATCGTGGTCACCGGCTCGCTGATCTCGATCATCCCGCTGGTGGTGGCGTTCCTCTTCCTGCAGCGCTTCTGGCAGTCCGGGCTGTCCACCGGCGCGGTGAAGTGACCCACGGCCCGGCGGCTCCACGCCGCTGACCACACCACGGGCACCGGGTCGCGAGCTGCGACCCGGTGCCCATGGTCGGTGACGGGTCCGGCCGGTCAGCCGGTGGAGCCCTGGGCCTCCTTCGAGACGGGCTCCCACTCGCGCCAGGTGGCGAGGCGGGACTCGTAGTCGGCGGTGGCGATGCCCAGGGGGCCGTCACCGAAGAAGACGCGCAGCGGCGGGTGGTCCGCGTCGACGATCTTGAGGATCGCCGACCGGGTCGCGACCGGGTCACCCGGGTGGGCACCGCGTGTGGCGCGCAGCTCGGCCGCCTCCTGGCGGAACTCGTCGTACGCGGGGAGCTCGTCGGCGTGCCTGGCCGAGGAGCCGCTCCAGTCGGTGGAGAACCCGCCCGGCTCGACCAGGGTGACGAACACGCCGAAGCCGGCGACCTCCAGCGACATGGACTGGCTGAAGCCCTCCAGCGCCCACTTCGACGCGTGGTACATGCCCACGTTGGGGAACGCGGAGATCCCGCCGATCGAGGACACCTGGATGATGTGGCCGCGGCCCTGCTCGCGCAGGTACGGCAGCGCCGCCTGGCTGACCCACAGCGCCCCGAACAGGTTGGTCTCGATCTGCGCGCGGGCCTCGTCCTCGCTGATCTCCTCCATCATCCCGAACTGCCCGTAGCCGGCGTTGTTCACGACGATGTCGAGCTGCCCGAAGTGGTGGTGGGCCGCCTTGACGGCGGCGACCGCGGCGGCCCGGTCGGTGACGTCGAGGGCGATCGGGAGGATCCTGTCGCCGTGGGACTCGACGAGGTCGTCCAGGCTCCCGGTGTCGCGGGCGGTGGCGGCGACGGAGTCGCCGCGCTCGAGGGCGGCGATCGCCCACTCGCGGCCGAAGCCGCGCGACGTGCCGGTGATGAACCAGGTCCTGCTCATGCGGTGTCTCCTGACGGGCCGTGGTGCGGATGCCCAGCGTCCCACCGGGGGACCGGGCCAGCGCCCCGACCGCACGCCGTCGCCGCGGCGTCGGCAGGAGTTCGTGGACCGTTCACCCGGTGGAGTGGTCCGTGGTCCACCCTCGACGGTGTCGGCGCCGTCCCCGGTCCCGATCCGGTGACGGTCTGCGCCGGTGGGTGCGAACGACCTCCGAAACGGGGAAACTGGTCCTGTGAGCATGCCGCCGGTCCTCCCGCGGGCCTTCGCGCACCGCGACCACGACCACGCCAGCCCGCTGGACGACGCACTCGGGCTGGGCTTCCCGGGCATCGAGGTCGACGTCTGGCTGCGCGACGGGGTGCTGCTGGTCGGCCACGACGAGGGTGAGCTCGAGCCGTCGGTGACCTTTGCCGGTGCCTACCTCGAGCCGCTGGCCGCCCGGGTGCGGTCGCGGACCCTGCTGCCGGGCTGGTCGGGCAGTTTCCTGCTCGTGGTGGACGTGAAGACCGAGGCCCGCGCCACCTACCGCGCACTGGACGCGCTGCTGCACGACCACCCGGAGATGCTGACGAGCTGGCACGACGGGCGCGAGCGGACGGGGGCGGTCACGGTCCTCGTGAGCGGCAACCGCGCGACGGCGCTCATCGCGGGGCAGCGGGACCGCCTCGCCGGCTACGACGGCCGGCTGCCCGACCTCCGCCGCCGCTGGTTCCGCCGCGTCGACTCCTCCCTCGTGCCGCTGGTCAGCGCCGACTGGGAGAAGGTCATCCGCTGGGACGGCACCCAGCGACTGTCACGCCGGTCCCGCCGCCGCCTCGCCCGCCTGGTCAGTGACGCCCACCACCAGGGCCGCCGGATCCGCTTCTGGGCGACCCCGGACCACCGCGGCAACGCCCGCGCGGCCGTGTGGGCCCTGCTGTGCGACGTCGGCGTCGACCACATCAACACCGACGACCTCAGCGGCCTCGCGGACTTCCTGCTCGCCCGCCACGACATCGCGCACCCCGCCGCCCGGCCGCGCACCGGGGCGCCGGCCGCCCGCGCCTGACGCGCCCGCCCAGGTGGTCGCGGACCGAGGGGACGGCCCCGGGGCTCAGAGGCCGACGGCGGAGTCCAGGGCGCCGATCTCGTCGGCGGTCAGGTCCAGCTCGGCCGCCGCCAGGGAGTCCACGATCGTCTCCGGCCGGCTCGAGCCCGGGATCGGCACGATGACCGGGGACTGCGCCAGGTGCCAGGCCAGGCACACCTGCTGCGGACTGACCCCGTGGGCGCTCGCGATGTCGAGGAAGGCGCTGTCGTGCCCGCCGAGGGTGCCGGCCGCCTCGTAGCCGCCGAGCGGGGACCACGGCAGGAACGCGATGCCGAGCTCGTCGCACAGCTGCAGCTCGGGGTAGGAGGACGTGAAGTCCGGCGCGAACTGGTTCTGCACGCTCGCGAGGCGGCCGCCGAGGATCGTCCGGGCCAGGCGGATCTGGTCCGGGTCGGCGTTGGCGATGCCCGCTCGGCGGATCTTGCCGGCGTCCAGGAGCTCGGCGAGGGCGCCCATGGTGTCGGCGTAGTCGACCGCCGGGTCGGGGCGGTGGTGCTGGTAGAGGTCGATGGCCTCGACGCCCAGGTTCGTCAGCGACGCCTCGACCGCGGCCCGGATGTGGGCCGGGCTGCCGTCGACGTCCCAGCCGCCGTCGGCGTCGCGGGTGTGCCCGCCCTTGGTCGCGACGACGACGCTGTCGCGGTCCCCGCCCCAGGTCTTCAGGGCCTTGGCCACGAGCCGCTCGTTGTCGCCCATGTCCGCGGAGCCGGTGTAGGCGTCGGCGGTGTCGATGAACGTCAGGCCGGCGTCGAGGCCGGCGTGGATGGTGGCGAGGCCCCGCTCCTCGGTCACGTCGGGCTTCTCCCACATGGACATGGGCATCGCCCCGAGCCCGATGGCCGACACCGTCAGGCCGCTGATCTCACGAGTACGCATGCCGACGACGCTACGAGGGGCCCCCACGCGGGGCCACTCGGCGTGGGAGCGCTCACCCGGCCGTCTGTGGTCGTCCGGGTGGTCGCCCGGGTGGTCGTCCGGGTGGTCGCCCCGGTGTCCACCGGCGTCCGGCGGGCGCGGACGGCCGGCATCCTCCTGTGACCGTGTTATGTTCGATCCAGTTGCAGTTGCATTTCCTCGTGCGTGAAGAGCGGTCGCGGGAGTTTGACAGCGGGCGCTCGTTGGACCTCCAGTTCTCCTGGAGTGGGTTGACGATCACCTCGGCAACGCGGGTTTCGCACCGTGCGTTCCCGCCACCGTCCCCACGAAGGAGACAGCACATGGCACAGGGCACCGTCAAGTGGTTCAACGCTGACAAGGGCTTCGGCTTCATCGCCCAGGATGGCGGGGGCACGGACGTCTTCGTCCACCACTCCGCGATCGTGGCCGACGGCTACCGCAGCCTCAACGAGGACCAGCGGGTCGAGTACGAGGTCACCCAGGGCCCGAAGGGCCCCCAGGCCGACCAGGTCCGCCCGATCTGATCTGAGCACCCCTCAGTTCGCAGCACTCCAGACGACGCCCCGGCTCCTCGAGCCGGGGCGTCGTCCGCTGTTCCGCGGCCGCACCCGTCGGGGCCGCCAACGTGGACCCCGGGGTGTTGTCGAGGCGCCCGAGCGGGGTCGACGCCGCCCGGCCGTTACCGTGATGGGGCCCCACGTCGGGGCGCGACAGGCCGCCCCGGCGGCCACCAGGCGAGGGAGGACCCGCTGAACGCTCCCACGGCAGGTCCGCCGCCCGCGGACCCCTTCGCCGACCTCGTCCCGTCCGTCGCCCCCGACGACGACGGCGCCGTCCGCCTGCTGGCCCCGGACGGCACCCGGCTCACCGACGACCGCTGGCCCGCGCCGGCCCCCGGCTCGGCCGCCGAGACCGCGCAGCTGCGCGAGGCCTACGCCGACATGGTCGCCATGCGCCGCATCGACACCGAGGCCACCGCGCTGCAGCGGCAGGGCGAGCTGGCGCTGTGGGCGTCGGCGCAGGGCCAGGAGGCCGCCCAGATCGGCGCCGGGCACGCCCTCGCCGCCCAGGACCACGTCTTCCCCAGCTACCGCGAGCACGGGATCGCCCGGGTCCGCGGCGTCACCCCGCTGCAGATCCTCTCCCTCTTCCGGGGCGTGGACTTCGGCGGCTGGGACCCGGTCGCGACCGGCTTCCACCAGTACAGCCTGGTCGTCGCGGCCCAGTCCGTGCAGGCGGTCGGGTACGCGATGGCCGTCGCCCGCGACGGCCGGATCGGGTCCGGCGAGCCCGCCTCGAGCGGCCGCGACATCGCGGTGCTCGGCTGCTTCGGCGACGGGGCGACCGCTGAGGGCGACGTCAACGAGGCCCTCGTGTGGGCCGGCACCCAGCGCCCGCCCGTGGTCCTGTTCTGCCAGAACAACCAGTGGGCGATCTCCCAGCCCGTCAGCCGGCAGGCCGGGGTCCCCCTGTGGCGGCGCGCGGCCGGCTTCGGCGTCCCCGGGGTCCGGGTCGACGGCAACGACGTGCTGGCCTGCCGGGCCGTGGTGAGCGCCGCGCTGGACCGGGCCCGCTCCGGCGGCGGCCCGAGCTTCATCGAGGCCTTCACCTTCCGCATCGGCGCCCACACCACCGCCGACGACGCGACCCGCTACCGCAGCGTCGACGAGGTCGACCTGTGGAGTGCCCGGGACCCCATCGCCCGCGTGCGCACGTACCTGGAGTCCGTGGGCGCCCTCGACGACGCGTTCCTCGCCGGCGTCGAGGACGAGTGCGAGGAGATCGCCCGCACGATCCGCCGCGGGGTCCGGGCGCTGCCCGACCCCGACGTGGCACGGGTCTTCGCCCACGGCTGGTCGCGCGCGCCGGAGGGCGTCGTCGCCCAGGAGCGCGACTACCGCGCGCTGCTGCGGTCCTACGAGACCGACGCCGCCGTGCGTCCGGCCGCTTCGACCGGTCTCCGCGCGACGATCGTGGGGAGCGACCGATGAGCAGCGCCCCGGTCGGCGGGACCGCCGCCGCCGCCCAGGCCGCGGCCACGCCGGCG
>CAXSIB010000119.1:3843-8788 GCA_964237095.1 uncultured Actinomycetales bacterium | reverse complement strand
ACCGCTGTCGTCGTGGCCGCCAACGTCGGCTCGGTGGCCGACGCCGTCCGGGCCGCCGCGGCCGGCGCCGAGGGTTCCGGTCTGGTCCGCACCGAGTTCTGTTTCACCGGCCGCGCCACGGCGCCGGACGCCGCCGCCCAGGAGGAGGTCTACGAGGGCATCGCCGCGGCCCTGCACCCGCACCGCGTCGTCCTCCGCACGCTCGACGTCGGCGGTGACAAGCCGCTGCCGTTCCTGCCGCTGCCGGTCGAGGCCAACCCGTTCCTCGGCGTCCGCGGACTGCGGGTCTCGCTGCGGCGCCCGGACCTCTTCGACCAGCAGCTGACCGCGATCATCGCCGTCGCCGCCCGGCACCCGGTGTCGGTGATGTTCCCGATGGTGACCACCCTGGACGAGCTCCTCGCCGCACGAGCCGCCCTCGACCGGGTCGCCGCCGACCACGGCGGACCGCCGGCCGACCTGCGCGTCGGGATGATGGTCGAGGTCCCCGGGGCCGCCGTGAAGGCGACGGTCTTCGCCCCGCACGTCGACTTCTTCTCGATCGGCACCAACGACCTCGTCCAGTACACGCTCGCGGTGGAGCGCGGGAACGGGGCGCTGGCCGACCTGGCCGACGCCCTCGACCCCGGGGTCCTCGGCCTCGTCGCACAGGTGTGCCGCGGCGCCGCCGGCGTGGTCGGACCGGCGGGCGAGCCGGTGCTGGTCGCGGTGTGCGGAGAGGCCGCCGCGGACCCCGACGCCGTCCCTGTCCTGCTGGGACTGGGGGTCCGGGAGCTGTCGGTGTCCGCCCCCGGGGTCGCCGCCGTCAAGGACCAGGTGCGCCGCATCGACCTCGCGGCCGCCGCGGACCTCGCCCGGCGGGCCCTGGCGTGCGGGAGCGCCGCTGAGGTCCGGGCGCTGAGCCGCGCCTCAGGCGTCGCGCCGGCGCCGGGAGAAGCTCAGGTGGACGACCCCGCTCGGTGAGGGCGCCTCGAGCCGCTGGTCCTCACCGACCCCGAAGCCGTCGAGTGAGACGGAGAAGTTGTGGACGCGGACGAGGCTCATGCGGGCTCCTGGTCGTCGGTCGTCGGTCGTCGGTCGTCGGTCGTCGGTCGGTCGGCTCAGCCGCCGGCGAAGGGCGGCAGGAGGTCGACGGTCCGGACGCCGGTGAGCGGGGTCGCCGGGTCGGTGACCGTGATCCCGTCGACGAGCACGCTGCACGCGGGCAGGACCCGGGCGAGACCCTCGCCGTGCCGGGCCACCGCGGCGGCGAGCAGGTCCCCGAGGGACCCCGCGGCCGGCGCGGTCTCCTCCTCCAGCCCCGCCCCCTGCGCGGCGGCCGCGAAGTACCGCACCGTCACTCCCGCCGTCGCCGTGCCCGGAGCCGCCGTGCCGGGAGTCATCCCGGTCAGCCGCCGATCGCGCTCATCGGGCGGTCGGGCTGCACGAAGCCGGGCTCGCCGATCCCGTGCCCGGCGGCCTTGCCCCACATGCCGACCCGCCAGGCGTCGGCGAGCTCCGCGTCGCTGCTGCCCCCGCGCAGCAGCCCGCGCAGGTCGGTCTCGGAGTGGGAGAACAGGCAGTTGCGCAGCTGCCCGTCCGCGGTGACCCGGGTCCGGTCGCACTCGGCGCAGAAGGGCCGCGTCACCGACCCGATGATCCCGACGACCCCGGTCGGGCCGCCGCTGCGCGCCCGGGCCAGGAACCGCTGGGCGGGCGCCGCCCCGCGCGGGACCTCGTCGGGCACGACCTCGAACTCGGCGGCGAGGCGGTCGAGGATGTCCTGCGCGCTCAGCATCGTCTCGCGGGACCAGCCGTGGCCGCCGTCGAGCGGCATGGCCTCGATGAACCGCAGCTGCACCCGGTGGGCGAGCGCCCAGTGCACGAGGTCGCACACCTCGTCGTCGTTCGTCCCGGGCAGCAGGACCGCGTTGACCTTGACCGGGTCGAACCCCGCGGCCACGGCGGCGTCGATCCCGGCCAGCACCGCCGGCAGCCGGTCCCGGCGGGCGAGCGCGGCGAACCGCTCGCGGCGCAGGGTGTCCAGGGAGATGTTCAGCCGGTCCAGACCGGCCGCACGCAGGGCGACCGCCCGGTCGGCGAGCCCGATCGCGTTGGTCGTGAGGGCGATGGTCGGCCGGGGCGCCAGCGCGGCGATCCCCGTCACGAGCTCCTCGAGGTCGCGCCGCAGCAGCGGCTCGCCGCCCGTGAGCCGGACCTGGGTGATGCCGAGGCGTTCGACCCCGACGCGGACCAGGCGCAGCAGCTCGGCGGTGTCCAGGACGCTGGACCGCGGCAGCCACGGGACGCCCTCGGCCGGCATGCAGTACGTGCACCGCAGGTTGCAGCGGTCGGTGAGGGACAGCCGCAGGTCGCGCGCGACCCGGCCGAACCGGTCCGCCAGCGGCAGCATCGCGGGAGCCGGCACCCCCTCACTGTAGGTGTGGGCCGGGTGGTCAGCCGGGTCGGACGGTCAGCCCGAGCAGCCCGCCGGGAAGGTGACCTGGGTCCTGACCAGCGGGATCGACCGGGCGCCGTCCTTCTGCAGCGTGCGGAAACGGGCGCCGAGGACGGCGTCGACGCTGTCGTCGCTGCGCTTCACCTGCATGAACACCGAGCCCTTCTCCTGCTGCAGGACGAGCCGCACCGAGGGCAGGTCGCGGGCGGCGCCGCGGACGAGGAGGTAGCCCGGGTACTTCGAGCCCTCCGGGTCGTTGCCCACGGTCCCGATCACGAAGCCGCGGGCCTTGAGCGCGGCCGCGGTCTGCTCGGCCAGTCCGGAGATACTCCCGGCGTTGTAGACGTTCACGGTGATCGCCGCCGCCTTGACCCGCTGCCCGGCGCGCGGGGACACCACCGGGACGGGCGTGCAGGTCGTGGCGGTGACCGCGCTCACCGGCGTGGGCGCCCGCAGCTGGCGGATCGCGTACAACCCCGCGGTCACCAGGAGGGCCAGCAGGACCAGCAGGGTGATCGGGGTACGGACCCGCATCCGTCGTCGGGAGCGGTAGGTCGTCCGGCCGTAGCTCATCGCTGCGGACTCATCGTGGCCGTCCACTCCCCGTCCGGGCGGCCGGCGCCACCCACGGCGGACAGTGTGCCCGACGGGTCCCCGGTCGGCCGCCGGACACCGCGGGGCGGTGCGGCGCGGTTCGGCCGTGCCGGTCGGCCCGGCTCAGCCGTCGAGCTCGAGCACCCGCGCGTGGACGACGTTGCGCTGGCGCAGCGCGGCCCGCAGCGCCCGGTGCAGGCCGTCCTCGAGGTACAGCTCGCCGCGCCACGCCACCACGTGGGCGAACAGGTCGCCGTAGTAGGTCGAGTCCTCCGACAGCAGCGCCTCGAGGTCGAGCACGCGGCGGGTCGTCACAAGCTGGTCGAGGCGGACCTGGCGGGGCGGCACCGCGGCCCAGCCGACCGGCAGGTCCGCGACCGGGTAGGGGCGTCCGTCCCCGACCCGCTTGAAGATCATCGGTCGCACAGTACCGGCCGGGACCCTCCGCGACCCGCTCCGAGAGCAGGGGTCGCGGTCGGGTGACACCCGCTCTCGCCGGTCCGTTGCCGCGTCCGGCGGGCTCGGGGATCATCGTCGGATGCCTCCTGCGTCGCGCACCCGCGTGTCCCGGCCGCCGACCGGCGCCGGCGGCAGCCCCCCGGCGGCCACCGGCCCGCAGCCCTCCGACGGCACGCCGCCCCTCGACGGCGCCCGTCCCCCCGACGGCACGCCGCGACCGGTCGGGCGAGAGGTGGCGCGCGAGCAGATGCTCGAACGGATCCGGGTGGCCGCGCACGTGCACCTCGCCCGCGAGGGCGCCGCCGGCCTGTCGATGCGGGCGGTCGCCCGCGACGTCGGCGTCGTGTCGTCGGCCATCTACCGCTACGTCCCGAGCCGCGACGCGCTGCTGCGCCTGCTGGTCACCGACGCGTCGGCCGACCTC
Organism: uncultured Actinomycetales bacterium; assembly: GCA_964237095.1. Lineage (GTDB taxonomy): Bacteria > Actinomycetota > Actinomycetes > CAXTBU01 > CAXTBU01 > CAXSIB01. Next base: position 4,874 of record CAXSIB010000119.1, on the reverse strand, counting down.
GCGACCGCCGCCGCCGAGGCGGAGTCCGGGGTGCGGCGGGGAGACCTCCGGGCGCGGTTCGTCGCGACCGCCCGGGCCGTGCGCGCGTGGGCGCTGGCCCACCCCGCCGAGCACGCGCTGATCGCGTCGAGGCCGGTGCCCGGGTTCGAGCCACCGGCGGTCCCGCCCGGCACGGTGGGCGTGGTCGCGGGCCTGTTCGTCTCGATCCTCGACGAGGCGGCGGCCCGGGCGGCGCCACCGGACGCCGGCGTGCGGCTGCCCGCCGGGGTGCGCCGCGATCTCGCCGCGGTCCGCCGGACGGCCGGCGTGCAGTCGGGCGAGGACGTCGTCGCCCGCGCGCTGTTGGCGTGGGCGGCCGTCGCCGGCGCGGTCGGCCTGGAGCTGTCCGGCCAGGTCGGCGGCCTCACCGCGGACCCCGAGCCGTGGTTCGCCCACGAGGTCGACCGCCTCGCGCGGTCCTGCGGGCTGTCCTGAGCGGCGGAACGGGCCGGCTCGAGCCCCGGAGCGGAGGATGCGGGATTCGAACCCGCGAGGGTCTCCCCAACCCGCTTTCCAAGCGAGCGCCATAGGCCACTAGGCGAATCCTCCGTCGCCAACCGTACCGGGACCCGCGAGGCCACCGGGACCGACGGGGACGGAGCGGCCGCCGGCCCGCGCCGGCTCGGCGGGGAGGCGGCGGCCGGACCGCCCGGGTCCGGGCCCCGCCCGAGCAGCTGCAGCCGGCCGGCACCTCGGTCCTAGACTCCGTGCCGGCCCCTCGCGCGACGGGACCCTGCTCAACCCCCCCAGGGCCGGAAGGCAGCAAGGGTCGGTGGGCTCTGCCGGGTGCGCGGGGGGTCCTCGCACGTCCCGGCCACGGCTGCTCCGGTCACGGCTCCTCCGGCCACAGCGTCCCCGGGACCACGACGTCTCCGGGCCACGGTCGCTGGCACCGGTGCGCGACCGTCCTGTCCGGCGTCCTCTCTACGCTGCGGGACGTGACCTCCCACCTCGCCCTCTACCGCCGCTACCGGCCGGGGACGTTCGCCGAG
>CAXSIB010000119.1:0-3743 GCA_964237095.1 uncultured Actinomycetales bacterium | reverse complement strand
CGTGACCTCCCACCTCGCCCTCTACCGCCGCTACCGGCCGGGGACGTTCGCCGAGGTGGTCGGTCAGCCGCAGGTCACCGAGCCGCTGTCACGGGCCCTCGCGACCGACCGGGTGGGCCACGCGTACCTGTTCTCGGGCCCGCGCGGCTGTGGCAAGACGACCAGCGCGCGCATCCTGGCCCGCTCCCTGAACTGCGAGTCCGGCCCGACGCCGACCCCCTGCGGGCACTGTCGGAGCTGTGTCGAGCTGGCCCCCGGAGGTCCCGGCTCGGTCGACGTGGTGGAGATCGACGCGGCCAGCCACGGCAAGGTCGACGACACCCGCGACCTGCGCGAACGCGCGTTCTTCGCCCCGGTGGCGGCCCGCCGGAAGGTCTACATCATCGACGAGGCCCACATGGTCTCCAAGGAGGGCTTCAACGCCCTCCTCAAGGTGGTCGAGGAGCCCCCGGAGCACCTGACCTTCATCTTCGCGACCACCGAGCCGGACAAGGTCCTCGCGACGATCCGCTCGCGCACGCACCACTACCCGTTCCGCCTCATCGCCCCCCGGATCCTCACCGAGCACCTCGCGTCGATCGCCGCGGCGGAGCACCTGCCGATCGAGCCGGCGGCGCTGGCGCTGGTCGTCCGCGCGGGCGGCGGGTCGGCCCGCGACGCCCTGTCGGTGCTCGACCAGCTGATGGCCGGCGCCGGCCCCGAGGGGATCACCTACGACGAGGCCGTGTCCCTGCTCGGCTACACCCCGGAGTCCCTGCTCGACCGGATCGTGGACGCTCTCGCGGCCTACGACGGCGCCGACGTGTTCGCCGCCGTCGGGCAGGTCGTCGACGGTGGCCAGGACCCGCGCCGGTTTGCGGAGGACCTCCTGCGGCGGCTGCGGGACCTCGTGGTGCTCGGTGCCGTCCCGGGCTCGGGGGCGTCGATCCTGCTCGACGTCCCGCCCGAGACCGTCGACCGGCTGGTGGCCCAGCACGCCCGGTTCGGCCAGGCCCACGCGTTGCGGGCCGCCGAGCTGGTGGACGCCGGGCTGACCGAGATCCGCGGCGCCACCGCGCCCCGGCTGCACCTCGAGCTGCTGCTCGCGCGGCTGCTGCTGCCCGCCGCCGACGGCAGCGACGCCGGCTTCGCCGCGCGGCTCGAGCGGATCGAGCGCCGGCTGGCCGCACCGGCGGTGGCCGCACCGGCGGTGGCCGCGCCGGCGTCGCACTCGGAGGCGGCGGGGGCGGCCGGATGGCCCGGGTCGGCTCCGGGGTCGCCCGGCCGGCCGCCGGACCTCGGACCGACGGACTCCGGCCGGTCGGCCGCACGGCCGTCCGGTCCACGTGCGACCGCCGCTCCGGAGCCGCCGTCCGGCCCGTCCGCGCCGACGGACCAGCCCGGCGCCGGCGCGGAGGAGCCGTCCACGGAGGACCGAGCCGTCGTGGAGCCGACCGCATCCACCACCCGCGAGTCCGCGCTGCCACCGCCGAGCGCGCCGCCGGCGGCGGCCGGGACCGAGCGTCCTGAGCGCGTCGACCGGCCCGACCGTGCCGACCGCGCCACGCCGCCGCCGGCCGCGCCCCCGGTGCCCGGGACCCTCGGGCTGCCGGACCTGCGCAAGCTGTGGGACGACGTGCTCGACGACGTCAAGAGCCGCAGCCGGATCGCCCACGCCGCGCTGCTCGGGTCCCAGGTCATCGGCATCGACGCCGGCCGTCTCACCGTGTCGTTCGCGAACGAGGGCATGCGGACCAACTTCACCCGGGGCAACCGGGCGCCGATGCTGCACGCCGCGCTGCACTCCCTGCTCGCGCTCGACGTGGCCATCGACACCGTCGTCGGCGCGGGTACGACGGCCATGGCGCCCGAGGCGGCGGGCTCGCCCGGCCGGGGCAGCAGCCGGTCGTCCGCCGGGGGCCCGGACCACCCGGGCGGACCGGACGGCGACGCTCGGGGAGCTCGGGACGGCTCGGACGGGCTGTCCGGAGCGGGCTCCCCGACCGGGACCGGTGCCGCGGTCGGAGCGGACGCGAGCGGTGTCGACGGCTCCGACGACCGGTCGGGGCCCCGGTCGAACCGTGCGGAGACGTCCGGAACGACCACCGCGAACGGTCACGGCACCCGCCACGACGGCGGCGGCGACGGCAGCAGTGACCGGGGTACCAGTGGCACCGGGAGCGCCACCCGGACCGGGGGCTCGGGCCCTGCGGCCGCCGGACAGCGGTCGGGCGGTGAGGGTGCCGCGGGGTCCGGCCGCCGAGGGGGTGCGGGAGGGTCCGGCGGTCGAGCCACCGCCGGAGCCGGGTCTCGAGCCGGGGAGGGAGCCGGCGACGGCTGGCCGGTGGCCGCGGTCCCGGGCGGCCCCGGTGGGGTCGAGCTGCCGCCGGTCGCGATGGCCCCGCCCCCGTCCGAGGAGGACGAGATCGGCCCCGACGACGCCGACCTCGACGACCCCGGGATCAGCGGGCGCGAGCTGCTGACCCGCGAGCTGGGCGCCGAGGTGATCGCCGAGCGGGCGACCTGACCTCCGACCCCGAGGCGTGGCACGACCGCCGGGACGGGATGGGCGACGGCTCAGGGCCGGGCCGTGTCGAGCACGCCGGTGCTCCGGGCGTGAGCCGGGTCGGGTGGGCGGTGACCCGGGGTACCGATCGGGTGGGGCGCGACGGCCTCGGGTCCCGTCATGTCGGGGCCCGGGTGACACTGCACCGCGGCCCTAATCTGGTCCCGTGACCGCTGGTGGACGGAGTGGGCGATGAGCGAGCCGGGCCCGGAGGGTCGCGCGTCGACCGGGGACACGCCCGTCCCGGGGAGCGGGTCCACCGCGGCGGCGGCCGAGACCATCGCGGCGGACCTGCCGGGTGCGGCCGACGGCGGTGACCGGGCGACGACGAGCGACGAGCTCATCGTCCTGGTGACCGCCGACGGCGGCGAAGAGGACGAGGACGACTCGGCCGACGGCGACCCGGACGACGACGCCGAGGACGGTGGTCTCGGCGACGACGACGCCGCCGCGCAGGACCCGTTCGCCGCGCTCGGCGCCCTGTTCGGGGGAGGCGGGTCCAACCCGCTGGCGGGCCTCCTCGAGCAGGCGCAGCAGATGCAGGCCGGACTGCAGGACGCCCAGCGCCGCCTCGCCGAGCAGACCGTGTCCGGCACCTCGGGCGGTGGCCTGGTCCGGGCGACCGTCTCCGGCACCGGCGAGCTGATGGCGCTCCGGATCGACCCGTCGGTGGTCGACCCGGCCGACGTGGACACCCTCGTCGACCTCGTCGTCGCGGCCGTCCGGGCGGCGACCGCGGACGCCCGCGCGCTCAACGACCGCACGATGTCCGGCGCGGTCCCCGACTTCGGCGGGCTGACGGCGGATGCTGCCGGCCCCGGTGCCGTGCCCGGCTTCGGCTTCGGCGGGGGGACCCCCGGGTTCGCCGGGATGCCGGACCTCGACGGCGTCCCGGACTTCGGGAGCATGCCGGGCTTCGGGACCGTGCCCGACCTGCGGCGCATCCCGGGCGCCGGCCCGCTGGCCGGTCCGGCCGGGGACGACCCCGACGACGACGACCTCGGCCCAGCGGGCGGGCCCGCCGGTGTATGAGGGTGTCGTCCAGGACCTGATCGACGAGCTCGGACACCTGCCCGGGATCGGCCCGAAGAGCGCCCAGCGGATCGCCTTCCACCTGCTGGCCGCGGACCCCGAGGAGGTCGCCCGCCTCGCCGACGTCCTCACCACGGTGAAGGCGAAGGTCCACTTCTGCTCCATC
>CAXSIB010000118.1:0-8848 GCA_964237095.1 uncultured Actinomycetales bacterium | reverse complement strand
TCGAGCAGCACCTGGCACTGACGTTCGAGGCGCTGCTGATCGGCCTCGTCGTCGCGTTCCCGCTCGCGCTGCTGGCCCGGCGTTCCCGCGCGTGGGACGTCGGGGTGACCGGGGTGACGACGGTCGTCTACACGATCCCGTCCCTGGCCCTGTTCGCGCTGCTGCTGCCGTTCACCGGGCTGACCAAGACCACCGTGCTGATCGGGCTCACCCTGTACACGCTGGTGATCCTCGTCCGCGGCATCGTGTCGGGGCTGTCCGCGGTCCCGCCGGACGTCCTCGACGCGGCGCGCGGCATGGGCTACTCCCCGGCGCGGCTGTTCACGACGGTCGCGCTGCCGCTCGCGCTGCCGACGATCGCCGCCGCCTTCCGCGTCGCGTTCGTCTCGACGGTCGCGATCACCACGATCGGCGCGATCGTCGGCTACGGCGGGCTCGGCAACCTCATCAGCGACGGCGTCGGGAGCCTGTTCAAGGCCGAGGTCCTCACCGCGTCGGTGGTGTGCGTGCTCATCGCGGTCGCCGGTGACTTCCTGATCCTCGGCCTCGTGCGCCTGGCCACCCCGTGGCGGCGGGCGGTCCGGTGAGCGCGAACGCGATCACGGGGCCGGCGCACTGGCTGGTCGACGGGGCGAACTGGTCGGGCGAGAACGGCATCACCCACCGGCTCGTCGAGCACGTCGGGATCTCGGCCCTCTCGGTGGGCATCTGCTGCCTGGTCGCGCTGCCCGTGGCCCTGTGGCTGGGGCACACCGGCCGCGGCGGAGCCCTCGCGATCAACGTCTCCAACGTGGGCCGGGCGGTCCCGACCTTCGCGCTGCTGACCCTGCTCTACCTGGTGTCCGACGGCATCGACATCGGCGGGTGGACGCCGTCGGTGACCTTCCTCACCGTCGTCGCCCTGGTCCTCTTCGGGATCCCGCCCCTGCTGACCAACACCTACGTGGGGATGCGCGAGGTCGACCGGGGGATCCTCGAAGCCGCACGGGGGATGGGGATGTCGGGCCGCCAGGCGCTGCTACGGGTCGAGCTGCCGCTGGCGACGCCGCTGCTGCTGGCCGGGCTGCGCCTCTGCGCGGTGCAGGTGGTGGCGACCGCGACGATCGCCGCGTTGATCGCCGGCCCCGGTCTCGGCGACATCGTGACCCAGGGTTTCGGCCTCCAGGACTACGACGAGGTCGTCGGCGGCGCGGTGTGCGTCGCCGTGCTGGCGCTCGTCGTCGACCTCGGTTTCGCCGGCGTGGCCCGGGTCGGCCGCCGGAACCGTCCGGCAGGTGGATGATCGGCGGGCTGCGCTTGCGGTCCCCGTGCAGGATGTCTGCTGATCGTCGATCCCGTCCGGGGATCGCGGAGGGGGAACACCGATGAGGCGACTGCCCACTCACCTGTCCGAGCGCACCGAACACCGGGAGCGCCCGCAGGGCCACACCACTCGCACCAGCACCATCTCGAGCACCGTCAGGTCGCGCGGCCGGCGGGCCTTCCTGGCGGCCGGCAGCGTCCTCTCGATCGGCGCGGCCGGCGCCTGTGCCGGCTCGACCAGCCTGGCCACGCCGAGCGCGTCGGCGGCCGGGTCCGCTCCGGCGGTGGCCTCGTCCGCGCCGGGCGCCTCGACCGGCGCCTCGACCGGGGCGTCGACGGCCGCCTCGTCCGCGGCCGCCGGCGGCACGACGTCGATCGTGGTCGGCGGCGCCGACTTCGGCGAGCAGGAGATCCTGACGTCCATGTACCAGCAGGTGCTGCAGAAGGCCGGGTTCACGGTCACGGTGAAGCTCGTCGCCAACCGGGAGCTCTACGAGCCCTCGCTGGAGAAGGGGCAGATCGACGTCGTGCCGGAGTACGCGGCGACGTACACCTCGTTCCTCGCGACCGCGCAGAAGGTGACCGGCGCCGCCGGGACCCCGTCGAGTGACATCACCAAGACCCTGGCGGTGCTGAAGCCGCTCGCGGCCAAGGCCGGCGTCACGGTGCTGAAGCCCAGCGCGGCCACCGACGAGAACACCTTCGTCGTCTCCGGGGCCTACGCCAAGGAACACGACCTCACGAGCCTGTCCGACCTGGCCAAGGTCGGCGGCTCGCTCACGATCGCCTCGGGCCCGGAATGTGCGACCCGCCCGTTCTGCGCGCTCGGACTCAAGTCGACGTACGGGCTCACCGTCAACGTCATCAACGGTGGCGCCGGGGTGACCGACGACTCCGTGCAGGCGTTCCAGGCCGTGAAGTCGGGGAAGGCCCAGCTGGCATTGGGGTTCACCTCCGACGGCAGCTACAAGAAGTTCGGCCTGGTGTCCCTGACCGACGACAAGGGCCTGCAGGGCTCCGACGCGATCGTGCCCGTCGTCAACACCGCGGCGCTCGGGACGAACACGAAGGCGGCGGCCGCGCTGGACGCGCTGTCCGCGGTCCTCACGACGAACGACCTGCAGACCCTCAACGCCCAGGTGGGTGACGAGCGGCAGGAGCCCGCGGCGGTCGCCACGGCCTACCTGAAGTCGAAGAACCTGCTCTGAGCACGGCTGCCACCCCGCCGCCCGCAGGTCCACCCGGACCTGCGGGCGGTGAGGTGTTCACCGAGCCCGGGCTGGACTGGAACCGGGTGTCGCCGCGTCTCGCGCTGGCCCGGCGGCTGCTGCTGGTGGCCGGCGCGGTCGTCGTGGTCGGGGGGCTCGCGGTCCTCGGCCAGCTGCTGCACGGCGGCCCCCGGACCGCCTTCCGGCTGGCCGCCGCCGCCGCGTTCGTCGTCGCGGGGTGGGCGTGGTGGGCCTTCGGCCGCAACGCGGCCTCCCGCGGCTGGGCCGAGCGCGAGCACGACCTGCTCGTCCGCCGCGGCTTCCTGTTCCGCTCCCTCACCGTCGTCCCGTACGGCCGCCTGCAGGTGGTCGAGGTCGAGGCCGGCCCGCTCGCGGGGGCGTTCGGCTTCGCGTCGGTGACCCTGGTGACGGCCTCGGCGCACACCGACGCCCGCATCCCCGGGGTCCGCGCCGGGGACGCCCGCGCGCTGCGCGACCGGCTCACCGCGCGCGGGGAGACCGAGGCGGCCGGCCTGTGACCGGGCCGGTCGCGGCGCCGCGGCGGCTGCACCCGCTCACCCCGGTCCTCGAGGCCTGGAAGACGATGGCGCTGATCGCCGTCCTCTTCGGCCGCGAGGGGGTGCAGCGCGACGGCGCCGTGCGGGAGCTGTTCCGGCACCGGTCCGCGCTGCCGCTGCCCGCGGGCTCCGCCGGCACCGTGCTCCTCGTCGGCCTGCTCCTGCTGGGGGTCGTGGCCGTCGCGGTCGCGCTCTCGGTGCCGGCCTGGCTGGTCCGCCGGTTCTGGATCGACGGCCGCGAGCTGCACGTGCGCTCGGGCCTGCTGCGCCGCCGCGAGCTCCACCTCCGCCTCGACCGGATCCAGGCCGTCGACGTCGACCAGCCGCTGCGCGCGCGGCTGTTCGGGCTGGCCACCGTCCGGGTGACCATGGCCGCCGGGACCGGCGCGAGCAGCCGGCTGTCCTACCTGTCCGACGACGACGCCCGCGCCCTGCGCGACCGGCTCCTCGCGACCTCCGCCGGCATCGACCCCGCGACCCCGGCCGCGCCCGAGCAGCTGCTGGCGACCGTGCCCACCGGCCTCGTGGCCGCGACCTCGGCCCTGGCCGCGCTGCCCACGGTCCTGGTCGTGGTCGCCCTCGCCGTGCTCGGGTTCGCGACCGGCCACCCGCTCGCGCTCGGGCTGCCGGCCCTGCCGGTGCTGCTCGGCGGGGTCACCGCCGTCTGGCGGCGGGTCAACGCGATCAGCGGCTTCACCCTCAGCCGCTCCGCCGACGGGTACCGGGTGCGGTCCGGGCTGCTCGACCGGCGGGCGCAGACCGTGCCGCCGCACCGGATCCAGGCGGTCCGGGTGCACCGGCCGCTGCTGTGGCGGCCGTTCGGCTGGGCCCGGGTCGAGGTCGACGTGGCCGGGCTGTCCGGCGGGCGCAAGGGCCGCGGCGAGGGCCGCGAGCGCAACCAGCTCCGGGGCACCGACCTGCTGCCGATCGGGCCGCTCGCCCTCGCCGAGGCCATCGTCGCCGGCGTCCTCGGCGTCCACCCACAGGAGATCGCCCTCGCCCCGGTGCCGCGGCGGGCCCGCTGGCTGGACCCGCTCGGCGCTCGCGCCTACGGGATCGCGCTGACCGACCGCGCCGCCATCGGCCGCGAGGGGGTGCTCAACCGGCGGTGGACGGCCGTCCCGTACGCCCGGATCCAGTCGGTCCGGGTGCGCCAGGGCCCGCTCCAGCGGTCGCTGCGCCTCGCGACCGTCCACGTCGACTCCCCGCGCGGGCCGGTCCACCTCGTGTTCGAGCACCGCGCGGCCCCGGACGTGCCCGCGCTGCTCGCCGACCTCGTCGAGCGGGCGCGGGCCGGGCGCGACCTCGACCCGCCCGACCGGTGGATGGCTCGCGCCGACGGCCCGCCCGACGGCGCCGGCCCCCACGGGAGCCGCCGATAGGGTCGGAGCCATGTCACGCGCCGGGAAGGTCACTGTCGTCGGAGCCGGTTTCTACGGGTCCACCACCGCCCAGCGCCTCGCGGAGTACGACGTGTTCGAGACCGTCGTGCTCACCGACATCGTCGACGGGCGGGCCGAGGGACTCGCGCTCGACCTCGGTCAGGCGCGGCCGATCGAGGGCTTCGAGACGGTCGTCGTGGGGCGGACCACGACCGTCGACGGCGGCGGCTACGAGGTCCTCGCCGGCTCCGACGTCGTCGTGATCACGGCGGGGCTGCCCCGCAAGCCGGGGATGAGCCGGATGGACCTGCTCGCGACGAACGCCCGCATCGTCCGCGGGGTGTCGGAGAACATCGCGAGGCACGCCCCCGAGGCGGTCGTCATCGTCGTGTCCAACCCCCTCGACGAGATGACCGCACTCGCGCAGCTGGCCACCGGGTTCGACCGGGCCAAGGTCATCGGGCAGGCGGGGATGCTCGACACCGCGCGGTTCACCACGTTCGTCGCGGAGGCGCTGTCGGTCCCGGTCGGCGACGTGCGGACGCTCACCCTCGGCAGCCACGGCGACACGATGGTGCCGGTCCCGAGCCGCTGCACCGTCGGCGGGAAGCCGCTCTCGGAGCTGCTGTCCCCCGAGCAGGTCGACGCCCTCGTGGTCCGGACCCGCAACGGCGGCGCCGAGGTCGTGGGCCTGCTCAAGACCGGCTCGGCCTACTTCGCGCCGTCCGCCGCGGCCGCCCGGATGGCGCGGGCCGTCGCCGAGGACTCCGGCGCGGTGCTGCCCGTGTGCGCGTGGGTCGACGGCCAGTACGGCATCTCCGGGGTCTACCTCGGGGTCGAGGCCGAGATCGGCCGCGGCGGCGTCCGCCGGGTGGTCGAAGGCGACCTCGCGCCGGCCGAGGTCACCGCGCTCCGCGAGGCCGCCGAGGCCGTGCGCGCCAAGCAGGCGGACGTCGCCGCGCTCTGACGGACACCGCGACCTGCTGACCGGGACCACGTGCGGCGGGCGCGACCCGGTGTCGACGCGGGCCCGCCGGCTCAACGGAGGCCGACGAGGACGGTCGTGCGGCCCTCGAGGGGGTCGAGCAGGGGCGCGACCACGACCGCGCCGGGCACCGCGAGCCGGCCCGGGGTGTCCATCGTGGTGACCGGGTCGGCGCCGCTGTCGGCGTAGAACGGGCCGCCGAGGTCGACGGCGACGGTGACCGGGGTGCCGGTGAGCCCGCCGAGGTGGACGGTGGGCCGCCCGCCGACGCGGCCGGCCCCCAGCGCGGGACCGGACGCCAGCGGGTCGACGCACACGACCCCCGCGGCCAGCGCCAGCCCGTGGTCGGCGCACAGGGCGGCGGCCGGGTCCGCGCTGACCACCGCGCCCGTGGTGGCGTCGCGGATCGCGGTCCGGGTGACCGTCCGCCGCCCGTCCGCGACCGCCGCCGCCGGGTCCGCCGGCAGGACGGCGCCGGTGTCGGCGCGCAGGACCACCCCGGTGCGCCGGGTCCGCGGGTCGAGCCAGGTCAGGGTGACGATCGCGCCGTCCGGCGGGACGGCCAGGCCCAGGCTCGCGGCGCTGGCCGTGCTGCCGGCCACCCGGACGTCCCGCTCCCCCCGAGCCCGCCCGGTCGCGGCGTCGAGCGCGGTGACCCGCGCGGTCGCCGGGGTCTGCTGGTCGGTCGGCACCGGCACGGGCCCGACCCCGCAGACCGTGGTGAGCACCACGGTCGAGGCCGTCGGGAAGCCGGCCCGGCCGGCCTCCGCGTCGTCGGGCAGCGACCGGCAGCCCGCGCCGACAGCGTGGGTCCAGAGCCGCCGGCCGTCGGTGACCGAGCGGGCCTCGTAGCGGGTGGCGGGGCGGACGCCGGAGACGTCGCCCGTGCGGGGGTCCGGCGGCACCGCGTCGCTGCTGACCACGGCGGCGTCGGTCAGCTGCAGCGGGCGCGCCGCCCAGCCGCCGGTGACCGTGAAGCGCACCCGTCCGGTGGCGGCGTCGAGCACGGCGAGGCCGGCGCTCCCGCCCTCGACCGGGCCGAGCAGGACGACGACGGTGGCCAGGTCGGGGGAGGCGAGCAGCGCGGTCGTCCGGGTGCCGGACCGGGTCCAGCGCCAGCGCACGGCCCCGGTGGTCCCGTCGAGGGCGACGAGGCCGGTCGTGGTCCGGGCGACCACCCCCGGCCCGGCCGCGGCGAGGGACAGCAGGCCGGGCACGGTGGTGTGCCACGCGACCCGGGTGACCCGCGCCGGCACCGGGGCCACGGCGAGCGGCGGCGGGGCGGCGGTGGCTGTCACGTCGGGCGAGGAGGGCGGCCGTGACCGCATGCCGGGGCTCGCCGCGTGGCCGCCCGCGGTGCACCCGGTGGCGGCCAGCAGCACGGCGGCCGCGGTGGCCGGCAGCCGGCCCGCGCGCCGGCTCGTCCGGCGCCGCGGTGCAGTCAGCCGGCTCATCCGGCGGCGATGCGCAGTGTCAGCCGAGGACGGCGGTCCGCAGGGCGTCCAGGCCGAGCCCGCCCTGGTCGAGGGCGTGGGCGTGGAAGGCCCGCAGGTCGAAGGCGTCCCCGTCGCGGGCGGCGGCGTCGTCGCGGAGCCGGCGCCAGAACCGCTCGCCGACCTTGTAGGCGGGCGCCTGGCCGGGCCAGCCGAGGTAGCGGTCGAGCTCGTAGCGCAGCGCCGGCTCCTCGAGGTCGGCGTGCGCCGCGAGGAAGGCCCACGCCTTCTCGTACGTCCACGCCCCGCCACCGACGGCCGCCGGGGCGGGCAGCCCGCAGTGCACCCCGATGTCGATCACCACCCGCGCCGCCCGGAACGACTGCCCGTCGAGCATCCCGAGACGGTCGCCGGGGTCGTCGAGGAACCCGAGGTCGCCCATCAGGCGCTCGCCGTAGAGGGCCCAGCCCTCGCCGTGGCCCGCCGTCCGCGAGAGCAGCCGCCGCCAGCGGTTCAGCTCGTCGCGGCGGTGGACGGCCTGCCCGGTCTGCAGGTGGTGGCCGGGGACGCCCTCGTGGAAGACGGTCGTGGTCTCCCGCCAGGTGGCGAACTCCTCGACCCCCGCCGGCACCGACCACCACATCCGGCCGGGGCGGGAGAAGTCGTCGCTCGGGCCGGTGTAGTAGATGCCGCCCGTGTTCGTCGGGGCGATCCGGCACTCCAGGGTCATCAGCTCGTCGGGGATGTCGAAGTGGGTCCCGCGCAGCGCGGCCAGGGCGCCGTCCGAGGCCTGCTGCATCCACGCCTGCAGGGCCGCGGTGCCCGCGAGCCGGCGTGCGGGCTCGGCGTCCAGCGCCGCCATCGCCTCGGCGACCGTCCCGCCCGGCACGACCCGGTCCGCGACGGCCGCCATCTCCGCCCGCAGCCGGGCGCACTCCTCGAGGCCCCACGCGTAGGTGTCGTCGAGGTCGACGACGGTGCCGAGGAACGACCGCAGGTGCAGCGGGTAGCGGTCGCGCCCGACGCCGTCCGCGGCCGGCGCCACCGGCAGCAGCTCGGTGCGCAGCATCCCGGCCAGCTCCGCGTACGCCGCCTGTGCCGCGTCGGCGCCCCGGTCGAGGTCGGCCCGGACCGCGGCGGGCAGCTCGGTCGTGGCCGTGGCGCCGCCTCCGGCGGTGAGCTGGGCACCGGCGGCGAGGGTCCCGAAGAAGCCGTCGGGCCCGACGCTGCGCAGCGCCTGCGCGGTGCAGGCGCGGACCTGGCGGGCGGCCGACACCTGGCCGCGCGCGGCGGCCCGGCGCAGGGACTCCGTGTAGCCGGCGAGCGCCGCGGGCACGGCGGCGAGGCGGGCGGCGACCACGGCCCAGTCGTCGGCGGTGGCCGTCGGCATCAGGTCGAAGACCTCGCGGACGAACTGCACGGGGCTCGCGATGATGTCGAGGGAGGACTCCTCGACGCCGGTGTCGCGCAGCGCCTCCGCGATCTGGAGCTTGTCGCGCAGGGCCACGACCGTGACCCGGTCGGTGGCGTCGGTGGTGGCCTGGGCGGCGTCGACGGCGTCGAGGGCGACCAGCGTCCGCCGCCGCAGCGCGCTGACCTCGGCGAGGCCGCCGGGGGACAGATCGGGCAGCGCGTGGTCGTGGCCGGGGACGCCGATCTCGGTCGCGACCACCGGGTCGAGGGCGCAGAGGGCGTCGATGTAGGAGTCGGCGATCCGGTCCACGGCCGTCCACGTGCGCACCATCGGACGACCGTAGTCAGCGCCCGCCCGGTCGGCAGGACGAGGGGCTCACGGCGCCGGCCGACCCCGGGGGGACGGTCCGGCGCCGGGGGTGGGCCGACGGGATGAACCTGCCCCGACGCCCTTCCCCGGCCCGCCGGGCGGTGTCACGGTGCCCTGTGACCACCACACCGACCGCCGAGCCGAACCGCACCGCAGGGTCGAGCGGGACCACCGAGG
>CAXSIB010000117.1:0-8902 GCA_964237095.1 uncultured Actinomycetales bacterium | reverse complement strand
CCCCGAAGGTGCCGCCGTTGTCGCAGCGGGTCTGGATGCCGTCCAGGCACGCCGGGCAGGTGTTGTCCGACCACTGGAACGGCGCGACGACGAGGTCGCCGACGCCGACCGTGGTGACGTCGGCGCCGACCGCCTCGACGACCCCGATGAACTCGTGGCCGAGGCGGGCTCCCGAAGCCCGCTTGATGATCCCGCGGTAGGCCCACAGGTCGGAGCCGCACACGCAGGAGCGCACGACGCGGACCACGGCGTCGGTGGGCTCGACCAGCGCGGCGTCGGGCACGTCGTCCACGACGACGTCGCCGGCGGACAGGTAGAGGGCAGCACGCACGGTGGGTGGCCTTCCCGTTGCAAGGGGTCGTGGGGGGAGTCTGGGTGGATCTCTGGTGGGGACGCCCGCCGCGGAGGTCCGGGGTGGGCGCCGACGGTGCGAGCCTAGGCAGCACCCGCCGCCCGCCCGCACCGCTGGAGGACACCGCCGTGAGAGTGCACGACTGCAACTGGATGATGCTCGAGGACCACCTCACCCGGGACGACCGGATCGTCCTGCCGGTCGGCTCGACCGAGCAGCACGGGTACCTGTCGCTGGGGACGGACGCCATCCTCGCCGAGCGGGTGTCCGTGGAGGCCGCGGAGCCCCTGGGCGTCGCGGTCCTGCCCGCGCTGGCCTTCGGGGTCACGCCGTACTTCTCGGCGTTCCCCGGCAGCCCCTCGCTGCGCCTGTCCACCTACCTCGCGGTGATCACCGACCTGCTGGACTCCCTGAGCACACAGGGCTTCCGCCGCATCGCGATCGTCAACGGCCACGGCGGGAACTCCCCGGCCGCGGGCGCCGTCCGGGAGTGGCTGGCGAGCCCGCCGGTCGAGGGGGTGCAGGTCCTCTTCCACGACTGGTGGAACGCGCCGCGGACGTGGGCGGCGGTCACCGCGGCGGAGCCCGGCAGCTCGCACGGCTCGTGGATGGAGAACTTCCCCTGGACCCGCCTGCCCGGCGTCGCCCTGCCGGACACCGCCAAGACCCCGCTCCCGGCCGGGGCGATCCGGGCGGCGTCACCGGCACGGCTCCGCGAGCTGACCGGGGACGGCACGTTCGGCGGGTCCTACCAGCGCTCGGACGCCGACGTGCTCGCGGTCTGGTCGGCCGGGGTCGCTGAGGTCCGCGACCTGCTGGAGACGGGCTGGGACAGCGGCGACTGACGCCGCCGGCCGGCTCGTCGCGGTGGTGCCGGGAGACGCCCGCTCCCGGTCCACGCCACATGTTCGTAACAAGCAAACCCTTGCCCTCGACGGAGTCGACTGTCGACACTCTGCTCAGGACGCGTGGCGCGACGAGAGGGCACCGGCACATGGAGCAGCACCACCTGTCGAGGAGATCTGTCGTACGGGCGGCCGCGGCGGTCGCGACCGCGGCGGCGGCCGCGGCGTGCGGATCGTCGACCTCGACCGGATCGGCGTCGCCGAGCGCGTCGGCGGGGAGCACGGGCGCCGCCTCGAGCGCGGCCAACGGCGACGTCGTCGCCAGCGCGAGCGCCGCGCCCACGGCGACCGGTCCGGTGGTCGAGGGCGGCAATCTGATCATCACCCGGACGTTGGACCCGACGACCCTGGACAAGACCCAGACGTCGATCAACAACGAGTCGATCTACACGTTCAACCAGATCTTCGAGTCCCTCTACACGGTGACGGCGGACGGCAAGGGCGCCCGGCCCTACCTCGCGACGAAGTACACGGTGTCGCCCGACAAGCTCACGTACACGTTCACCCTCCGCGCCGGCGTCACCTTCTCCGACGGCAAGCCGCTGACCGCGGCCGACGTCAAGTTCTCCATCGACGACGCGACGACCGCGCCCGGCGGCTGGGGCTTCATCAACGCGGCGATCAAGAACGTGGCCGCCCCGTCGACGTCGACGGTCGTCGTCACGCTGAAGTACCCGTGGGCGCCCCTGATCGCGGACCTCTCGCTGTTCGCCAACGCGATCATCCCGGCCAACCACGGCGGCCGGTCGGTCAAGGACTTCTACAGCTCGCCCATCGGGACCGGCCCGTTCATGTGGGTGTCCTGGCAGAAGGGCAGCAAGCTCACCCTGAAGAAGAACCCGACGTACTGGCAGAAGGGGCTGCCCCACCTGGACACCGTGACCTGGACCAACACCCCGGACGCCAACACCAGGTCCCTCCAGCTCAAGGGCGGACAGGCCGACATCGACGAGTTCCCGTCGTGGTCGACCGTCACCCAGCTGAAGGCGGTCCCGGGTCTGCGGGTCGACCTGTTCAGCTCCACCCGGACCGACTACCTGGCGTTCTGCCAGAAAAGCAAGCCGTTCCAGGACGTCCACGTGCGCCGGGCCATCTCCTACGCCATCGACCGCGAGGCGCTGATCAAGGCGGTGCTGTTCGGCAACGGCTCGCCCGCCAACTCGTTCTTCCCGCCGACGGTGCCGTACTACTCGGCCTCCAACCCGGGTCAGTCGTTCGACCTCGCGGCGGCCAGGAAGGAGATGGCCCTGTCCACGGTTCCGTCGGGTTTCAGCACCACGCTGACCATCTCGACCAGCAACGGGGACTACCTCACCGTGGCCCAGATCGTGCAGGCGGAGCTCAAGCTCATCGGGATCACCGTGAAGATCGAGCAGCTCGACGGCTCGGTGGTGAGCACGAAGCAGCAGGCCCTCAAGTACGACATGATGTTCACCGGCTGGACGATGGACATCCCGGACCCGGACGAGCTGGTCACCTTCGCGGTCAGCCCGAAGGGCGGCACGCAGTCCTTCTACACCGGCTACACCAGCCCGAAGCTGGCCGCCGCCGCCGCGGCCGCCGCGAAGACCCTCGACGTCGCCGCGCGGACGAAGCTCTACGCCGAGATCCAGTCGACCGCCGCCGCCGACGCGTTCCTCGCGCCGCTGTACTACTCGCCCTACGCGTACGCGAGCTCCACCAAGGTCAACGGCTTCTACGTGACCCCGCTGGGCAACTACCACCTCGAGGACGTCTGGAAGTCCGCCTGAGCCGCCGGGCGGGTCTCGCTACAGTCCCCGGTCCATGACCGACGCGAGACCCGCCCCGCCCGGGCCGCAGCCCCTGACCCCGCGGGCGGACGGCTTCCGGATGCCGGCGGAGTGGGAGCCGCACGCCGGCTGCTGGATGATCTGGCCCGAGCGGCCCGACAGCTGGCGGCTCGGGGCCAAGCCCGCGCAGGCCGCGTTCGCCCGGGTGGCCGAGACGATCGCCCGCTTCGAGCCGGTGACCATGCTCACCTCCGTCCGCCAGTACGCGCAGGCGAGAGCGGTGCTCCCGTCGGCCGTCCGGGTCGTCGAGCTGAGCACTGACGACAGCTGGGTGCGCGACGTCGGCCCGACCTTCCTGCTCGACGACGCGGGCACCCTCGCCGGCGTCGACTGGACCTTCAACGCCTACGGCGGTCTGGACCACGGGCTGTACTTCCCGTGGGACCTCGACGACGCGGTCGCGTCGAAGGTCCTCGCCCTCGAGCGGGCCCGGCGCTACCGCTGCCCGCTCGTGCTGGAGGGTGGCGCGGTCCACACCGACGGGGTGGGGACGCTGCTCACCACGGCCGACGTCGTGCTGGACCCGGGCCGCAACCCGGGCTGGTCCCGCGCGGACGCCGAGGCCGTGCTGCGTGACCACCTCGGTGTCGAGGAGGTGGTGTGGATCACGTCGGGCATCCCCGGGGACGAGACCGGCGGGCACGTCGACGACCTCGCGTGCTTCGTCGAGCCGGGCGTCGTCGTCCTGTCGTGGTGCGACGATCCCGCCGACCCGCACCACGCCGTCTCCCGCGACGCCGAGCAGGTGCTGCGGGCGGCCGGGCTGGAGGTGCACCGGCTCCCGGCGCCGGACGTGCCCGCGATGACCGCCGCGGAGGCCGGCGGGATCGACCGGACCCCCTCGGGGATGGTCCGCGAGCCGGGGATGCGCCTCGCCGCGAGCTACGCCAACTTCTACATCGCCGACGGCGCGGTGGTGGTGCCGGCGTTCGGCGTGCCCACCGACGCCGAGGCCGTCGCCGTGCTCGCCGGCCTCTTCCCGGGCCGGGAGGTCGTGGCCGTGCCGTCGCGGGAGATCCTCCTCGGCGGCGGCAACATCCACTGCATCACCCAGCAGCAGCCGGCCAGCCGCGCGGCCTGAGCCGCGGGACCGGCGGGTCGAGGATGGGGTGATGGCCGACACCACACCGGACCGCAGCCGCGTCGCCGTCGTCGGAACCGGCGCCCGGTCGGCCCTGTGGACCCGCGCCGTCGGCGCGCGGCCCGGTCTCGACCTCGTCGCGTTCGCCGATCCCAACCCGGCCCGCGTCGACGTCGCCCAGCGACTGCTGACCGAGGGCCTGGGCCGCGCGCCGGCCACCCTCTCCACCGACGTCGACGACCTCGCCGGGCTCCTGCGCCGGGAGCGGGTCGGCACCGTGGTCGTGACCAGCGTCGACCGCACCCACGCCGGGCACCTCGTCACCGCGCTGCGCCACGGGGCGCGCGTGGTCACCGAGAAGCCGATGACCATCGACCCGGCCGGGACCCGCGCGGTGCTCGACGCGGTCGCGGCCACCGGCGGGGAGCTGCGGGTCGGCTTCAACTACCGCTTCAACCCGGTCCACCGCCAGGTCCGCCGCCTCCTCACCGAGGGTGCCGTCGGCGACGTCCTGTCGGTGCACTTCGAGTGGCTGCTGGACGTCCACCACGGCGCGGACTACTTCCGCCGCTGGCACCGTGACAAGGCGAACAACGGCGGGCTGATGGTGCACAAGGCCAGCCACCACTTCGACCTGGTCTGCTGGTGGCTCGACGCGGACCCGGTGACCGTGACCGCGCTGGGCCGGACGGCGTTCTACGGCGCGGCCGGCCACGCCCGCGGGCTGGCCCGGGACTACGTCCGCGCCACCGGGTCACCCGGGGCGGCAGGTGATCCGTTCGCCCTCGACCTCGCGGCGGATCCCCGCCTGCGAGAGCTGTACCTCGACGCCGAGGTCCACGACGGCTACCTCCGCGACCGCAACGTCTTCGGACCCGGCATCACCACCGAGGACGACGTCGCGGTGCTCGCCGGCTTCGACACGGGAGCGTCGCTGTCCTACCACCTCACGGCGCACTCGCCCTGGGAGGGCTACCGGATCGCCTTCAACGGCAGCGCCGGCCGGCTCGAGCTCGATGTCGTGGAGACCACCTGGGCCGCGCCGGGCCAGGCGGGGCCGCAGGGTGCACTGGTGTACGGGGAGGCGGCGGACCCCCACGCCGGCACCACCCGGATCACCCTGCACCGGCACTGGCGGCCGCCGGTGGACGTGCCCGCGGAGACCGTCGCCGGGGGCCACGGCGGCGGTGACGAGCGGCTGATGGCGGCGCTGTTCGACGGTGACGACCCCGACGGCATCGCCGCCGACCACCGCGACGGCGCGCGGGCGCTGCTGATCGGGCTGGCGGCCAACGTCTCGTTCGGGACGGGGGGCACGGTCCGCCCGGCGGACCTGGTGACGCTGCCCCCGCGGTGACTCGGGTCGGCCCCGGGGAGGTTCAGTCCTGGTGGACCGGGACGCGGTCGTCCGCGGGGGTCCCGGCGACCACCGGACCCCAGCGCCGGTGCAGGGACTGGGTGATCGCGTACCCGAGCACCGACAGCGCGGTGAACAGCCAGAGCCACAGGGCGATCGCGACCGTCGCCCCGACCCCGTTGAAGCCGCCGAACGGTGACCCGAGGTCCACCGGGATCGCGAGGAACACGACGAAGCCCTGCAGGAACCCGGAGATGAACGCGCCGGTGAAGAAGGCCCCCCCGAGCAGTGCCCGCCAGCCGGGGCGGACCGGACCCAGTGCGCGGTACAGGTAGAACAGGACGACCGAGACGACGATCCAGTCGACGTTGAGCGCGATGTAGAACGCGAGCGCGGTGCCGGCGGCGCTCCCCGCCCCGGCCCCGCCGCGACCGAACAGGCGGGAGAGCTCGGGGGCGACCCCGAGGACCGCGAGCAGCCCGAACGGTGACAGCACCAGGACGGGCACGACCGCCAGCCGGCTGCGCCAGCCCTCCCACCGGCCCGGGGGCTCCAGGGCCTTGTCGCCGACCTCGCCGGCGGTGACCCGGCCGAAGCCCCGGCGCAGTCCCTCGCCCCAGACCGTGGCCGGGATGAGCGCGACCGCGACCGCCCGCCAGTGCACGTGGGCGGCGCGGCTCACGAACGCCTCGATCAGCGGCCCGGGGGACTGGGCGGCGGGCAGCGCCCGGCCCACCGCGGACGCGAGGGAGTCGACCCGGCCCTGCCCGGCGACGGCGGCGGTGACCCGGACGGCGACGACCAGGGAGGGGACGGCGGCGAGGAGGGCGTAGAAGGTCACCCCCGCGGTGAGGATCCAGACGTCATGGCCGCGGACGGCGTCCTGGACGTCCCGGGCGACCGCCCTGACCAGGACGTTCAGCCTCGACCTGCGACCACGGGACACCGGACCACGCTACGGGCCGGGCGGCCGCCCGGCCCGGCGGCCGCCCCGGCCCCGGTCTCCGGGCGGGCTCGGGCGGACGGCCGCCGCTAGGGTCCGATCACGTGACCGACACCCCGGACGACGCTCCGGACACCGGCGCGGACGCCGTCTGGTCCCCGCCCGACCTGCCGGCGGTGGTGCACGGACCGGCGGTGGCGCGGACGATCCGCTCGGCGGGCCGGTCGGTCGTCGGCGCAGGGGTCCTGCTCGTCGTCGGCGTCGTGGTGCGGTCCGTCGGTTCGGGCTGGTCGCGCGCGCTGTCCGACGTCCTGCTCGTGGTCGGCGTGGTGGTCGCGGTGGCCGCGGGCGTCGGGGTGCTGCTGGCGCTGCGGGGCCGCGGCCCGCGCCTGCGCCTGGACCCGACCGGCTTCGACAACCGCACCCGGCCCCTCGTCCTGGGCCTCGTCCCCGGGCTGGGCGTCGGGTCGAGGGACGGGCGGACCGGGTCGCGGCCGGTCCGGTCCGCCCCGTGGGCGGACGTCCGGGCGGTCCAGGCCGTCCGGGAGGGCGGTCGCCGGCTCCTCGTCATCACCCTCGCGGACTCCCGCCGCAGCGTCGTCCTGCTCCGCCGGCTCGCCGACCCCCCGCAGGTGGTCGAGGAGGCGATCCGGGAGCGCCTCGACGCCGCGAACGGCTACCGCCCCTACGGCGTGATCGGCGCGCCGCCCGGAGCGCCCCGCCCGGTCTGAGGCGCCGCGGGGCTCAGCGCCGCGCGCCGCTGTCGTCGTACATGCCCCCGTAGATCCCCTTCCAGTCCGCGAGGCTCTGCTTCGCGGCCGCCGCGTCGTAGGCGCACCCGGCGCCGACGTCGGTGGTGACGCTGGACCCGTTCGACGTCGTCGCGGTCGGGGTGGTGGCCGACGCGCTCGGGGTCACCCCGAGGCTCTGGGCGAGGCTCTCGCTCGCGGACGCCGAGCTCGACGGCGAGGCCGAGACCGACGGCGACGCCGCCGACCCCGCCTTCACCTTGTCGGTCTTCTTGATCGCCTGCGCGACCGCCGTCGCCACCGCGCGCCAGTCGGGGTCGCTGTCGCTCGTCATCGCGGGGATGCTGCCGGTGTCGACGGTGATGCTCGAGGTCGCCCCGGAGGACTTGATCTTCAGTGCCAGCTGGGCGAGCGGCGCGAGGAGCTTCCGCGGGATGTCGGTCAGCACGTCGTTCTCCAGCGCCGACGCCAGCGAGGGATAGCTCGTCAGCACCGCCGTCGGGTTGACCTGGTGGGTGATCGCATTGATCATGCACTTCTGCCGGTTGATGCGGTCGAAGTCGTCGGAGGAGAACCTCCCGCGGGCGTACCAGAGCGCGTTGTCCCCCGCGAGGTGCTGGTCAGCGCCCGGCATCAGCCACCGGGTCGGGTACTGCGTGATGATCTTGCCGGTGGCCTGGTCGTGCATGCCGCCGACCGGGATGGGGGTGTTGATGTTGACGGTCACGCCGCCGATCGAGTTCACGATCACCCGGAAGGCGGTGAGGTCGACGGCGAGGAAGTAGTCGATCGGCAGCCCGAGGGAGTAGCTGAGCCCGAGCGCGAGGGCGTCGGCACCCGGGTTGTCGCTCTTGAGCAGACCCGGGTGGCTGGCCGGGACCTCGCCGTAGATGGCGTTGACGAGGTTGCTGCCGCCGACACAGCCGCTGTCGTCGTAGGCCCAGCCGTCCGGGTAGGCCTGGCCCAGCGCCGAGGCCGGGTCCCACCGCAGCCGGCAGAGGTTGCGGGGGACCGAGACGAGCAGGACCTTGCCGGTCACCGTGTCGACGCTGGCGACGACCATCGAGTCGGTGCGGGTCCCGGTGCGGTCGGGGCCGGCGTCGCTGCCGATGAGCAGGATGTTGAGCCGGCGCTTGGACCAGGTGTAGGCGGCGGCCGCCTGGTGGGTCGCGCCGGGGGAGCTGCTCGGGGTCGCCGTCGGCGTCCCGATCGTGTCCTGACCGGTGATCGCCGTGACCGGCCGCTCCTTCACGATGACCCCGAGGACGTCCCGCGACGTCAGGAGCACGTTCGCGCCGACCACCAGCGGCGTGGAGATCCCGAGGCACAGGATCCCGACGAGGATCGAGCCACCCACGCGCTCGCCGGTGCCGGCGGCGGCCGGGCGCAGCGCGCGGTGGCTGGCGATGGTCACGGCCGACCAGACGACCGCGATCGCGACCGCGACGACCGCGCCGCGGCGGAGGGTGGCCGGGTCCAGCGCGCGGGCCAGCAGGTCGTTCGTCGAGGTCCCCACGTAGAGCACGAGGGCGACGACGAGGGCGACGGTGGCGACCAGGACGGTGATCCCGCTGCGGACCCGGCCGGCGACGATCAGGCCGACCCCGGGCACGATCGCGCCGAGGACCGTGAGCAGCAGGACCGCGACCGCCGAACGCCGGTGCGGGCGGCCGCCTCCCGGGGCCGCCGCCGGGTCGCCCGGGT
>CAXSIB010000116.1:0-8982 GCA_964237095.1 uncultured Actinomycetales bacterium | reverse complement strand
CACCAAGGACCGGTCGCTGTCGGCGCAGTGGGAGCACACCGTGCTCGTGACCGACGACGGGGTCGAGATCCTCACCCTGCCCGACGAGTGAGGACGCCATGACCGAACACCCGGTGGTCACGACCACCAAGACCGACGACGTCATCGGCTTCGGCATCGACATCGGCGGGTCCGGGGTGAAGGGGGCGCCGGTCGACCTGCGCACCGGCACCTTCACCGCCGACCGGCTGCGGATCAAGACCCCGGTGCCGTCGACCCCCGAGGCGGTCGCGGATGTGGTCAAGCAGATCCTCGACCACTTCAGCTGGGACGGCGCCTACGGGGTGACGGTGCCCGCGGTCGTGCAGCACGGGGTGGCGCGGACCGCGGCCAACATCGACCACAGCTGGATCGACACCGACGTGGACGCGCTCTTCGAGAAGCACACGGGGCGCAACTCCTTCGTGGTCAACGACGCCGACGCCGCCGGCCTCGCCGAGGTGCGATTCGGCGCCGCGAAGGACCAGCCGGGCGTGGTCATCGTGACCACTCTCGGCACCGGGATCGGGTCGGCGCTGGTCTACGACGGCGTGCTGCTGCCCAACAGCGAGCTCGGCCACATCGAGGTCGACGGCCACGACGCCGAGACCCGCGCGGCCGCGTCGGTCAAGGACAACGAGCAGCTGTCCTACAAGCACTGGGCCCGCCGGCTGAACTCCTACTACCTCGCCCTCGAGCGGATCCTCTGGCCGGACCTGTTCGTGGTGGGCGGCGGGGTGAGCAAGGACGCGTCGAAGTTCCTGCCCCTGCTGGACATCCGCACGAAGATCGTCCCCGCCGCCCTCATGAACAACGCCGGGATCGTCGGCGCCGCGGTGTTGTCCACCGAGCGCGCGCAGACCTGACCGTCCGAGACTGACCGTCCCTGTCGGCGGGCAGTCGTCGAGGGCCTCAGTCGTCCAGTGCGGGCTGAGGTCCGCGGCCGGCCGGGTGACGGTCGGGGCCGGTCTCGGACCCGCCCGTGCGCCGGCTGACCGCTCCCTGCACGAGCGCGGCGACGAAGGTGAGCGCCCCGAAGACCACCGCGATCGCGAACCCCCGCTGGAGAGCGCGGGAGTAGTCGCCGCGGGAGCTGGCCAGCTCGCTGTAGAAGGTGCTGGCCACCACGGCGATCCCGAGGGCCGTGCCGATCCGGAGTGAAGTCTGGTAGACCGCACCCGCGACACCGGCCTCGCGGACGTCCACCTCGGACAGCGAGCTCGTCTGGTTCGTCGGGAGGATCAGGCCGCTGCCGAGGCCGGCGATGAGCAGCGGCACCGCGAGCCACAGCCCGATCGAGTCACCGGTGACCTGGCGCAGGATCAGCACCGCCGCGCCGAACCCCACGCAGAACATCGCCGCCCCGACCTGGATCAGTCGCGGGCCCTGCTCGCTCGGGCGGCCGCCGGACAGCCGCGACGTGACGATGCTGCCGAGCGCGAAGGTGATCGTGGCCAGACCCGCCTTCCATGCCGGGTAGTGGTGGCCCTCCTGCAGGAAGACCGACCACACGAAGAACACCGATGTGAACCCGGCGAAGTAGATGAGCCCGACCACGCTGCCGGCCGCGAACGACGGCTTGGTGAACAGTGCCAGGTCCACCGCGGGTGCGCCCCCGCGGCGGCTGACCCGCCGCTCCCACAGGACGAACGCGACACCGAGCGCGGCGGCGAGCACGAGCAGCAGCCACTTGTGCCAGCCGGGCCACTCCCGCTCCTCGACCAGCGGCAGCAGGACCGAGACGACGGCCGCGCCGAGCAGGACCGTCCCGAGCGGGTCGAACGCGCCGCCGCCGGCCTCCCCGCGCTGCTTGGCGCCGCCCTCCGGCAGCAGCCGGTAGGCGAAGAACAGCGCGACCGCGCCGATCGGCAGGTTGACGTAGAACACCAGCCGCCAGCCGACGCTCGCGCCGCCGAGCAGGATGAGCAGGCCGCCGAGGAGCGGCCCGATCGCGGTGGAGACCCCGGCGATCGCCCCGAAGTACCCGAACGCCTTCCCCCGCTCGCGCCCGGAGAACAGCTCCTGGATGAGCCCGGACACCTGCGGGGTGAGGGCGCCGGCGAACACGCCCTGGACCAGGCGGGCGACGACCAGGAACGTCGGCCCCTGCGCGATCCCGCAGGCCGCGCTGGCGAGCACGAACCCGGCCACGCTGACCAGGAAGGCGGTGCGCCGGCTGCGGAGGTCACCGAGGCGCCCGGCCGAGACGAGGACCAGACCGAACGTGAGCGCGTAGCCCGACAGCACCCACTGGAGGTCCGCCGCGCTGGTCCCGAGCGAGCGCTGCACGTCGGGCAGCGCGACGTTCACGATCGAGACGTCGAGCAGGGTCATGAAGACGGCGACCAGGCAGACCGCGAGGGCCTTCCAGCGCCGCGGGTCCGGCTCCCCGCCGCCGCCGGGAGCGCCCGACGGCTGACCTGCCGGCTCTCCTGACGGTTGCGCCGACGGCGTCGCCGGGCCGTCCGGGTCCGAGTGGTCGTTGCCGTCCGAGTGGTCGTTGCCGTCCGAGCGGTCGGAGCGGTCCCCGCCGGCATCCGGTTCGGCCGATCGGGACGTCGCCGCCGGGCCGGCGCTGCCCGGCGCGTGGTCGACGTCGAGGTGGACGGGCCGGCTGGGGCTGTCGACCGGCACGGGCGCGAGGTGGCGCGCGGGGACGGTCGGGTCGAGCGGTCGGGAGCGGTCTGGCACCTGTCAAGAGTGCACACGCTCCCTGGATCGCGCGAAGCGACCCCGTCCCCGCCGTGGTCCGGCTCGGTCGAGCGCCGGGCACCGGCGAGGATGGGCGGGTGCCGATCTCACCCCTGCAGCTGCTGACGGTGGTGCCGGTCGCCGACCTCGTGCTGCACGAGGCGGTCGAGCCCCGCCGGGCGGCGGCCGTCGTCGCGGGGATGGCGCGATCCGGGGTGCTGACCGACCCGGTGGTCGCCGTCCCCGGCCCCGACGGCCGCTGGCTCGTGCTCGACGGCGCCCACCGCACCACCGCGCTGACGACCCTCGGGGTGGGGGTGGCGCTGGTCCAGCGGATGCACCTCGACGGGCTGACCCCGGTCCCCGGGCCCGATCCCGACGCGACCCCGGCGCGGGTGGACGCGTGGGCGCACGACATCCGCGACGTCGACCCGGCCGCCCTGCTCGGCGGCGCCGCCGAGGTGCGCGGCGGGCCGGCGGTGGTCGCGACGGTCACCGGCGGCGGCCGGACCACCGTGGTCCGCTCGGGGACGTCCCTCGACGAGCGGCTGGCGGCGATGTGGGCGCTCGCCCGGCGCTACGACGGCGCCGAGTACGTCCGCAGCCAGCACGACGACCCCCCGCGGGAGGGGGCGGCCGTCCGGGTCAGCTGGTCGCCGGTCGAGGCCGCCGACCTGCTCGAGCTGGCCGCCCGGAAGGCGGAGTTCCCGGCCGGGATCAGCAGGTTCGTCCTGCCGGGCCGGCTGCTGGGTCTGCGGGTGCCGCTCGCGGACCTCCGGCGGGCGGGCACGGCGTCGGGCGCGGTCGACCCCGCGGTCGCGGGCGCGCTGCTCCACCGGCTCCGCGAGCTACCGATCCGGCACTACCGCGAGCCCGTGTGGGTGGTCGAGACGAGCCAGCCGGCGTTCCTCGTCGACGAGGACCGGGTCGACCCGGTGGCGGTCGACTAGCGGTCAGCGGTCGGACCGTCCCGGCGACACCAGCGGACCGGTTCGGCCGGACGTCCCGGGAGGCCTGCCGCGGACGCCGAGGTCCGCGCGGGCGGCGGCCGTGAACTCGGCGATCTGCACCGTCGGGAACCCGGCGGCCGAGCCGTCGAGGTCGTCCGGCGCACCGGCCCGGACCGCCCAGTCGACGAGGCGGGTGGTCACCTCCTCCGACCAGCGGGCCACCGCCCTCGACCCGTACAGCTCGACGTCGGCGACGAGCGCCCACAGGTCGTCGAGGCGTCCGTCCTCGGCCATCGACGCCGCCGACCGCGGGTCCCGGCCGTGGGCCTCGACCTGGCGCCAGCGCTGGATGCAGGCGGCGTAGGCGGCGGCGCGGCGCTCCACCCCGCGCTGCTCACGGGCCCGGCGCCCCGCGAGGGAGTACCCGCCCAGCCCGGCGACAGCGGTGCCACAGATCCCCGCGACCCCCAGCACCACCTCGGTCCACACGGCGCAGACCGTAGACCAGTGGGACCGATCAAGGACCGAACCTGTGAGCGACCCGGCGCCGGTGTCGACGACGGTCACGGCCCGGAGTCGCCCGCACGCGCAATCGGTCGGTCCTGACCTGAACGGCCCGGGTCGCCGCCGCCGAGACGACCGTGTTCAGCGAGAGCGCGGCAGCGACCGATCAGTCGTCCGCGTCGAGTGCCGGACCGTCGGCCGACGCCCACACCAGCTCGGCGGCAGCGGCCCGGGATGGTCGGTGATCTCCAGCCAGGATCGGACCGTCAGCTCGGCGGCGAACCGCCGGGCGCGCGACGCAGCCGACCCACTGCGCGCAGGCCCGGTCGGGCCGACAGTCGGAGCGGTACAGGCGGGCGAGTCGGCCTGTAAGCCGGATCCTGTCTCGAGGCCGAGGCCTCGAGGGCGACCATCTCTCTACGACCGCCGTTGCCGACGGCCTCCAGCGGCCTACCCGGGAACTCGGGCGGGCAGCCCTCGAACGTCCCCTGTTCGGCCTTGCTCCGGGTGGGGTTTGCCGAGCCACCCGGGTCACCCCGGGTGCTGGTGGTCTCTTGCACCACCGTTTCACCCTTGCCTGCGCCGATCTGCACCGGCGCCGGCGGTCTGTTCTCTGTGGCACTTTCCCGCGTATCGCTACGGGTGGGTGTTACCCACCACCCTGCCCTGCGGAGTCCGGACTTTCCTCGGCAGGACTCCACGACCGGGCGGACCCGGCCGCAGACCCTGACGCGGCCGCCCGGCCGGCTCGCCCGCTCCGCGGACCCTATCGCCCCGACCGGCGGCGAGGGCGCGGGCGGCGGGGTCGAGCGCTTCGAGTGGACAACGGCCGACCCCGGTCGCAGGGTCGGTCCAGGCCCTGGCCTGCGCGGACAGGTGCTCCGGGCTCCCGTCCACCGAAGGGGACACCCATGTCCACCACGCTGCCCGTGTCGGCGTTCGTCCCGGCCGCCCTGGGGTTCTTCGGACTGGGGACGGGCTACCTGATCTGGGGGCCGCAGGAACTGTTCGGGTTCCCCCGGCGCACCCCCGAGTCCGACCGGTCCCTCGGCGTCTGGGGGATCTTCCTGCCGGGGCTGTGCCAGCTGGTCACGGGGCTGCTGCTGTTCGTCGGGCTCACCTGGTTCCAGGTGTTCGACGACAAGGCCCTCTACATGGCGGCGCTCGCGTTCTCCGCGTACGGGATCCACTGGTTCGCCCTCGGCTGGAACCGCTACCGGGGCAACGACGCGAGCCCCAACGCGGGCATGTCGGTCGGTTTCACGGTGCTGTCGGTCCTCGGCGCGGTCGTGTTCTTCCACGCCCACGTCTGGCCGCTCGGCCTGTTGTTCATCGGGCTCACCGGGATCTACGTGTGGGACTTCTTCGTCGCCCTCGGCATCGCCTCCTTCGAGCGCCTCCTCGGGGCGACCCGGCTGCTGACCGGGGCCTGGCTCATGTACCTGACCGTCGCGACCGTCCTCGACACCGCGAGCGGCTTCACCTGGCCGGCCTGACCGCCGGCCACAGCGCCGGGTCGCTCGCGACCGGGCTCCCGTAGGGTCCCGGGCGTGCTGGTGCTCCTGCCGCCGTCGGAGGGCAAGGCCCCGGCACCGGCCCGGGGGCGGCCGGTCGACCTGGACACCCTCTCGTTCCCCGAGCTGACGGCCACCCGCTCCCGGGTGCTGGACGCCCTCGTCGGGCTCTGCCGGACCGACCCGGACCGGGCGGCCGAGGTCCTCGAGCTCGGCCCCAAGCTCCGCGGCGAGGTCGAGGTGGACGCCGCGGTCCTGGAGTCCCCCACTCGCCCGGCCCGCGCGCTCTACACCGGCGTCCTCTACACGGCGCTCGGCCTCGGTGACCTCCCGGCGGCCGCGTCCCGGCGGGCGTCGTCGCGCCTGGTCATCGCCAGTGGCCTGTGGGGGCTCGTCCGTCCCGGGGACCGGCTGCCCCGCTACCGGCTGCCCGGCGGGCTGAGCGTGCCGGGCCTCGGGCCCCTCGCCGCGGTGTGGCGGACCGTCCTCGGCGACGTCCTGCCTCCCGCCGCCGGCCGCGGGGTGGTACTCGACCTGCGCTCCGGCGCCTACGCGAGCGCCTGGACCCCGGACGGCGCCCTCGCCGGGCGGACGCTGACCGTCCGGGTGCTCCACGAGCGGGACGGGGTCCGCCGGGTGATGTCCGAGGCCAACAAGGCGGTCAAGGGCCGGCTGACCCGGGCGCTGCTGCTCGACGGGTCGACCCCCACCTCGGTCGGCGGCCTGGTCGACCTCGTCACCGGCCTCGGCCGCGACGCCGGGGCGGCCGGCTGGCAGGTCGAGGACTCGACCCCGACCGGGTCGCGCCGCGGCGGGCTCCGCCGGGTCGACCTCGTGACCGCCGACCTCGGCGTCCACCCGGACCACCCCGGCGCCGACGCGCCGACCGGCCGCTGACCCCCACGGGTCCCGACGCGTGAGCACGGCGGCGGCTCACACCGGCTGGGCGACCACGCTGCTGGCGCTGGTCGGGCTGCTCGCCGCGCTCGGGGTCGCGGTCGTGCGCCCCCCGCGGGTCCGCGAGGCGTGGGTCGCGGTCCCGTTCGCGCTGATCCTGCTCGCGGTGCACGGCGTCACCTGGCCGGCGGCACGCCACGAGATCGCCGACCTGCTGCCCGTCGTGCTGTTCCTGGTGGCCGTCCTGGTGCTGGCCCGGGTGTGCGAGGCGGCGGGTCTCTTCGAGTCGATCGGCGACGTGGTCCGCCGTCGGGCCCACGGGAATCCCCGGCGGCTGCTGGTGCTGGTCGTCGTCTTCGCGGCGTTGACGACCGCGATCCTCAGCCTGGACACGACGGTCGTGCTCCTGACCCCGGTGGTGGTCGCCGTCGTGCGTCGGGCGCGGACCGGCGCGGCGCCCTACCTGCTCGTCACCGTGCACCTCGCGAACTCCGCGTCGCTCCTGCTGCCGGTGTCCAACCTCACGAACCTGCTGGCGCTGCACCGGGCCGGGCTGGACTTCGTCTCCTTCACCGCCCGGATGGCCCTGCCCTGGCTGGCTGCGCTGGCCGTCGAGTACGCCGCGGTCCGCATCGGCTTCCGCCGCCTGCTGGCGACCGCGCCGGGGACGAGGCCGGCCCCGACCGCCCCGGACGACGGCGCCGACGGCCCGGGTGAGGACGCGGCACCGGTCCCCGTGCCCCGCTTCGCCCTCGTCGTGGTGCTCGCGACCCTGGCCGGCTTCGCGGTGACCGGTCCGCTCGGGGTGCAGCCGGTCTGGGTCGCCGCCGCCGGGGCGCTGGTGCTGACGGTGCCCGCGCTCCGGCGCCGGCAGGTCGGGGTGAGGGAGGTCGTGTCCGCGGCGGGACTGGACTTCGCGGTGTTCGTGCTCGCGATCGGCGTCCTCGTGCTGGGCCTGACCGGCGGGCCGCTGGGACGCGGGCTGGCCGGGATCCTCCCGACCGGCTCGGGCTGGGTCGACCTGCTCGCCCTGGCCGCGATCGCCGCCGTGGTCGCGAACCTCGTCAACAACCTGCCGGCGACGCTGCTCCTGCTGGGACTCCTGCCGGGCGGGGCCGGCGCGCTGTCCGTCCTCGCCGTGCTCATCGGGGTCAACGTCGGACCGAACCTCGCCTACCCGGGCTCCCTCGCGACACTGCTGTGGCGCCGGGCTCTGCCGGTCGACCTCCGCCCGACCCTGCGCCAGTTCACGGTCCTCGGCCTCGTGACCGTCCCGGCGGTCCTGCTCGCAGCGGTGACCGCCCTCTGGCTGACCGGTCTCCTCACCGGCTGAGGACGCCGAACCGGCGGCGACCGGTCCGGACGGCCACGCGGAGGCCGGCGGCCGACCCGGGACCATGTGACGCCTCGGGCGTGCACATCGGCGACGAGTCGGGGCGCACGAGGTCGGAGGTGGCACCACCTGCCCCACCCGCCCCGACTCGTCGTGGACGTGCCCGCACTCGGCTGGCCCGGATCCCGGCTCGTGCCGTCGCTGCCGGTCCAGGCGCGCCCGGGGCCCTCCCGGCCGGCGACCACGCCAGTGCCGATCAGGGCAGGACCAGCCCCGGCGGCTCGAGGTCAGTCCGGTAGCGGGACGCCGGGGGGCAGCAGGATCGTGTCGGGCTCGGGCGGCCCGTCGACCGGGTAGCGGATCCGGGTCAGGCTCGTGTTGCGGATCGTGAGCCGGGGCGCCGCGGACAGCGGCGCGTCCAGCGCGGTGAGCAGCGCGCACGCGATCGGCACGGCGTGACTGACCACCAGCACGGTCTCCCCCGGATGGTCCGCGACGAGCCGGCGGACGGCGACCTGGACCCGGGCCGCGACCGCCCGCACCGACTCCCCGCCGGGCGGCGCCACGTCGGGGGACAGCAGCCAGGTCGCGTAGAACGCCGGGTCCCGCTCGGCGGCCTGGACGTCGGTGAGCCCGTCCCACTCCCCCGAGTCGTACTCCACGAAGTCCTCGACCACCGACACCGGGAGGTCGGCCTCCGCGGCCAGGACCCGCGCGGTCTGGGTCGTCCGCCGCATCGGGGAGCTCACGACGGCGTCGAAGACGGTCAGGGTCCGGGCGACCGCGAGGGCCTGGTTGCGGCCGGTCTCGTCGAGGCCCGGGTCGGCGCCGCGGGGACCGGAGAACCGGTGCCCGACGTTGTCGGCGGTCCGCGCGTGGCGCAGGAACAGCAGCGTCGTCGTCGTGGTGGCCTCGCGGACCGGCGGCGGGATCGCGGCCGGGGCCGGGTCGGCCGCGAAGAGGGTCTCGCCGTGGTCCGCGCCGGGTCTCGACGCCGGCCGGGCGGCGGCGCGAGCGGCGACCGGCGGCAGTACGGCCGCCTGGATCGGCGGCTGGGGCGGCACGGGTAGGGGCG
>CAXSIB010000115.1:0-8983 GCA_964237095.1 uncultured Actinomycetales bacterium | reverse complement strand
GTCGGGCGAGGCCGGCCGCGGACGTGTCGGTCGTGGTCGTCATGGCGAGATCTCCAGGGTGCTGGACGGGATCGACGAGGTGCTCGTCACGATGTCGACCATCACCGGCCCGGATGGGGCCGTCCTGTCCGCCGCCTGTCCCCGAGCTGTGAACGTCCCCACCCGCCACCGGGCGCCGCGGGACACTGGGGTGGTGGTCCTCGTCGAGCGCTTCCGGTTCGAGCAGATGGTGGGCCACGCCCTCGACGGGCTGCCGCCCGAGCTCGGCGCCGAGATGGCGAACGTGGCCGTCACCGTGGACGACGACGGCGGCCCGCCCGGGCTGCTCGGGCTGTACGAGGGCATCCCGCTGACCGAGCGCACCAGCTCCTACGCCGGGGTGCTGCCCGACCGGATCACCATCTACCGCCGGGCCGTCTGCGCGATCTGCCACAGCGAGGCCGAGGTCGCCGACCAGGTCCGCCGCACCGTCGTCCACGAGGTCGGCCACCACTTCGGGATCACCGACGCCCGCCTGGAGGAGCTCGGCTGGTGAGAGGCCGGACTCAGCTGTTCTGAGGGAAGCCGAGGTCGAGGCCGCCGTGGCTCGGGTCCGACCAGCGCGAGGTGACGACCTTCCCGCGGGTGAAGAAGTGCACGCCCTCGGTCCCGTGGGCGTGGGTGTCGCCGAACAGCGAGCTCTTCCAGCCGCCGAAGGAGAAGTAGGCCATCGGCACCGGGACCGGGACGTTGATGCCGATCATGCCGACCTCGACCTCGTTCTGGAACCGGCGGGCCGCGCCGCCGTCGTTGGTGAACAGCGCGGTCCCGTTGCCGTAGGGGTTGGCGTTGACGAGCGCGACCGCGTCCGCGTAGGTGTCCACCCGCAGGACCGACAGCACCGGCCCGAAGATCTCGTCGGTGTAGACGGACATCGCGGTCGTCACGTGGTCGAACAGCGTCGGTCCGACGAAGAACCCGGCGCCGTCGGCGTCGGGCACCACCGTGCGGCCGTCGACGACCACCGCGGCACCCGCGGCCTCGCCGGCGTCGATGTACCCGGACACCCGGTCGCGGGCGGCCGCCGTGACCAGCGGGCCCATGTCGCACCCCCGGCGGCCGTCCCCGGTGCGCAGGGTGACGGTCCGCTCGGCGATCTTCGCGACGAGCTCGTCGGCGATCGGCCCGACCGCGACCAGGGCCGAGACCGCCATGCAGCGCTCGCCGGCCGAGCCGAAGCCGGCGTTGACCGCGGCGTCGGCGGCGAGGTCGAGGTCGGCGTCGGGCAGCACCACCATGTGGTTCTTCGCGCCACCGAGGGCCTGTACCCGCTTGCCGGTCCGCGTCCCGGTCTCGTAGACGTGCCGCGCGATCGGCGTCGACCCGACGAAGGACACCGACCGGATCGCCGGGTGGGTGAGCAGCCCGTCGACCGCGACCTGGTCCCCGTTCAGGACGTTGAAGACGCCGTCGGGCAGTCCGGCCTCCTGCCACAGCCGCGCCATCCACAGCGCCGCACTGGGCACCTTCTCACTGGGCTTGAGGACGACGGTGTTCCCGGCGGCGATCGCGACCGGGAAGAACCACATCGGCACCATGGCGGGGAAGTTGAACGGGCTGATGATCGCGACCGGCCCGAGCGGCTGGCGGACGGAGTGCACGTCCACCCCGGTGGAGGCGTTCTCGGTGAACGCCCCCTTCAGCAGGTGAGGCATCCCGCAGGCGAACTCGACGACCTCCTGGCCGCGCATCACCTCGCCCATCGCGTCGGAGAGCACCTTGCCGTGCTCGGCGGTGATGATCGCCGCCAGCTCCCCGCGGCGGGCGTTGAGCAGCTCCCGGAACGCGAACATGACGGTGGTCCGCTTCGCCAGCGAGGTGTCCCGCCACGCGGGGAACGCCGCCACCGCGGCGTCGACGGCCGCGGCGACGTCGGCCTCGGACGCGAACACGACCCGTCGCGCGACCTCGCCCGTCGCCGGGTCGGTCACCTCGCCGGACCGGTCGCCGGACCCGGCCGTCGCGGCGCCGCCGATCCAGTGCGGCACGGTGTCGGCCGGTCCGGCGCCGGTGGGGGCGGCAGCGGGGGCGGCGGTCGGGGCGGCGAGGGTGTCGGTCATGTCAGGCTCCGGAGGTCGGGACGGACGGAGGCGTGCGGGACGCGCCGTGGACGGGAATGCGGGGGGTCACGGCCGGGGGTCCATCTCGACCCCGACCCGGCCGCCGTCGCGGACCGCGCGGACCCCGGCCTCGCAGACCGCGGCCGCGGCGTAGCCGTCCCACGTGCCCGGGCCGTCGATCGTGCCGCGGCGGGCTGCGGCCACCCAGTGCTGGAGCTCGACCTGGTAGGCGGTGTCGAAGCGCTCCCGGAACCCCGGGGCGATCGCGCCACCCCGGCGCCCGTCGGCGCCGGTGCGCACCAGACCGGTGTCCAGCCCGATCATCGCGCTGCCCAGCTCGCCGACCACCTCGGTGCGCACCTCGTAGGCCACCCCGGTGCGGACGAACACCTCGACGTCGGCGATGCGGCCCGACGCCGTCTCGAGCAGCACCAGCATCGGATCGCTCGTCCCGGCCGGGGCCCGCGAGGTCGCGGTGGGCTTGACGACGGTGACCGCGACGATCTCTTCGTCCAGCAGGAACCTGACGACGTCGGCCTCGTGGACGACGGAGTCGGTGACGGCCATCGCGGAGGTGACGTGCGGCGCCGCGTCGGGGTTGCGGTGGACGCAGTGCAGCAGCAGCGGGCTCCCGAGCCCGCCCGAGGTGATGAGCTCCCGCAGGGCCACGTACTCGGGGTCGAAGCGCCGCATGAAGCCGACCTGCACGAGCGCCCGCCCGAGCGCGGCCTCGGCCTGTACCACCGCGTGGGCGGTGGCGGCGTCGGTCGTCAGCGGCTTCTTGCAGAGCACCGGGATCCCCCGGTCGAGGCACGCCAGCACCTGCTTCTCGTGCGCGGGTCCCGGGCTCGCGATGACGACCGCGTCGACGTCGTCGGCGGCGATGGCGTCCAGGGCGTCGGGCACCACGCGGGCGTCGGGCAGGGTCGCGGCCACCTGCTCGGCCCGGCCGTCCAGGGCGTCGTTGACGACGGTGACCCGGGCCCCGCGGACCCGGGTCGACAGCGCGCGCGCGTGGTACTCCCCCATCACCCCGACCCCGAGGACGGCCACGCGCAGGTCCCCGGTCACCGTCGTCCCGGTGGTCACACCCGTCATGGCTTCGGCGCGCCGATCCGGACGCCGTCGACCCCGCAGTCGGCCAGGTAGGTGTGGGTGCGCGCGGCGATGGGCAGCGGTACCTCCGGCGGACACGGGTAGAGGTCCTGCTCGACGATGCCGAAGACGTCGAGGCCGAGCTCCCCGACCGCGGCGAGCACCGCCCGCAGGTCCGGGACCCCGAGCGGGGGCTCGGTCATCACCCCCTGGCGCACGGCCTCCGGCCACGGCACGTCGTCGGCGGTCACCCGGGCGATCACCGCCGGGTCGACCTGCTTGAGGTGCAGGTAGCCGATGCGCTCGGGGTACTTCCGGATCAGCCCGACGCTGTCCCCGCCGAAGTAGGCGACATGGCCCGTGTCCAGGCACAGGTTCACCCAGCGCGGGTCGGTCGCCTCGAGGAAGCGCTCGATGTCCTCCTGGCGGCCGATGTGGCTGTCGGCGTGGGAGTGGAACTGCACCTTCAGCCCGTACTCCTCGAAGATCCGGCGGCCGAGGGTGTCCATCCCCGTGGTCAGCGCCGTCCACTGCCCGGCGTCGAGGTCCCGGCTCTCCTTGGGGGCTCCGGTCTTCTCGTCCCGCCACATGTCGGGGATGACGACGATGTGCTGGCCGCCGGTCGCCCGGGTCAGCTCGGCGACGTTGCTCACCTGCGCCCACACCTCGCCCCAGGAGTCCGGGTGGTGCAGGTGCTCGAAGACCGTCCCGGCCGACACCTTCAGCCCGCGCGGGGTGAGGGCGTCCAGCAGCTGCCGAGGATCGGTCGGCAGGTAGCCGTACGGCCCGAGCTCGATCCACTCGTACCCGGCCCGGGTCACCTCGTCGAGGAACCGGTCGGCCGGGGTCTGCTCCGGGTCGGCCGGGAACCAGACCCCCCAGGAGTCGGGCGCGGACCCGATGCGGATGCGGGACGTCGAGCTCACGAGGTTGGCCTCCGGGGCAGGTCGGTCGGGGTCAGGTACGCGTGCTGGGTGGCCTTGTGGGTCTCGTACACCGCGCGGGCGTGCTGCGTGGAGGCCAGGGTCGACGTCTCGCTGACGGGGACGTC
Organism: uncultured Actinomycetales bacterium; assembly: GCA_964237095.1. GTDB lineage: Bacteria > Actinomycetota > Actinomycetes > CAXTBU01 > CAXTBU01 > CAXSIB01. Next base: position 4,738 of record CAXSIB010000115.1, on the reverse strand, counting down.
CCACCAGGCCTGCGAATCCGGCGCATCGACCAGCGGATCGGTCTCGACGTGGACCACGGTGGTGCAGGTCGCGGCCTTCGCCGCGCGGAGGCCGGCGGCGAGCTCGGCGGGGCCGTGCACCCGGATGACGTCGACCCCGAGGCTCGCGGCGTTCGCGGCGAGGTCGACCGGCAGGACGTCGCCGTCCAGGCGCCCGGTGACCGCTGAGCGGTACCGGTAGCGGGTGCCGAACCGCTGTGAACCCAGGGATTCCGAGAGGGCGCCGATCGACGCGAACCCCTGGTTCTGCACGAGGACGACGATGACCTTCAGTCCCTCCTGGACCGCGGTCACCAGCTCGGTGGCCATCATCAGGTAGGACCCGTCCCCGACCATGACGAACACGTCACGGTCGGGGCACGCGAGGCGCACCCCGAGCCCGCCGGCGATCTCGTAGCCCATGCAGGAGTAGCCGTACTCGACGTGGTAGCCCTTCGGGTCCCGGGTCCGCCACATCTTGTGCAGGTCCCCGGGCATCGACCCGGCCGCGCACACCACGACGTCGCGCGGGTCGGAGACCTCGTTGACGATCCCGATGACCTCGTTCTGCGTCAGCAGGCCGCCGGCCCCGCTGCCCGCGTCGGGCGTCGAGGTCGCCGGGTGGAACACCGCGTCGAGCTCGGCCTCCCAGGCCGCGTCGAGGCGGGTGACCTCCGCGCGGTACACCGGGTCGACGCGGAAGTCCCCCAGCTGCTCCGTGAGGGCGTCGAGGGTCTCCCGCGCGTCGCCGAGGACCGCGAGCCCGGACTGCTTGACCGCGTCCATCCCGGCGACGTTGACGTTGACGAACCGCACCCCGGCGGCACGGAACGCCGTCCGACTGGCGGTGGTGAAGTCCGACCAGCGGGTGCCGATCCCGATGACGACGTCGGCGTCCGCGGCGACGGCGTTAGCGGCGGTCGTCCCGGTCGCGCCGATCGCGCCGAGGCACTGCGGGTGGTCGAACGGCAGCGATCCCTTCCCCGCCTGGGTGAGCCCGACCGGGATCCCCGTGGTCCCGCAGAAGCGGGCGAGCGCGTCGACGGCGCGGGAGTAGCCGACGCCGCCGCCGGCGACGACGAGGGGCCGGCGGGCGGAGCGGACGACGGCCGCGGCCGCCGCGACGAGCGCGGCCTCGGGGACCTGTCGGGCCACGTGCCAGACCCGGCGGGTGAACAGCTCGACCGGCCAGTCGTGCGCCGCCGCCTGCACGTCCTGCGGCAGGCAGAGGGTGACGGCCCCGGTGTCGGCGGGGTCGGTCAGCACCCGCATCGCCGCGAGCAGCGCCGCCGGCAGCTGCTCGGGTCGGGTGATCCGGTCGAAGTACCGGGAGACCGGCCGGAAGCAGTCGTTGACGGTGACGTCCCCGGAGCCGGGCAGCTCGAGCTCCTGCAGCAGGGGCGAGGCGCTGCGGTCGGCGAAGGTGTCGGCGGGGAGCAGCAGCACCGGCAGCCGGTTGACGGTGGCGAGCGCGGCCCCGGTGACCATGTTGGTCGCGCCGGGCCCGACGCTGGTGGAGACCGCCCACGTCTGCAGGCGGTCCTTCATGCGGGCGTACGCCGCGGCGCTGTGCACCATCGCCTGCTCGTTGCGCCCGAGCACGTAGGGCAGCGCCGCCGGGTCCTCGAGCTCCGCCTGAAGCAGGGCCTGGCCGAGCCCGGCGACGTTGCCGTGGCCGAAGATGCCGAAGCACCCCGCGAACAGCCGCTGCTCCTCCCCGTCGCGCTCGGAGTGCTGCACGGACAGGAACCTCACGATGGCCTGCGCCACGGTGAGTCGGACGGTGCCGGTCACCCGCGGTACCTCCCGTCGGTCACCCGGGGGTCGACCGGCTGGTCGGCCCAACTCCCGCGCACCCACGCCTGGTCGGGGTGGTCGGAGATCCTCCACGACCGCTCCCCCGGACCGGCCATGACGTTCAGGTAGTACATGTCGTGCCCCGGTGCAGCCGCGGTCGGTCCGTGCCAGCCGAACGGCACGAGCGCCACGTCCCGGTCGCGGACCTCCGCCAGGACGTCGATGTCGTGCCCGGGCGAGGACGACGTACGGTGGAAGCCGAGCCCGGGCTGGCCGTCCGGGCCCGCGGCGATCTCGAAGTAGTAGACCTCCTCGAGGGAGGACTCGACGGCGGAGGCCTCGTCGTGCTTGTGGGCCGGGTAGCTGGACCAGTTGCCGCCCGGGGTGATGACCTCGCACGCGATGACGGCCCCGGCCTCGAAGACGTCCGGGGTCGCGAAGTTGCGCACCAGGCGGCTCGCGCTCCCGGCGCCGCGCTGCTCCACCGGGACCTCGGCCGCGGCCACGTGGCGCACCGGGAGCCGGGCGTCGGTCCGGGCCCCGGCGAGGGCGAACCGGCCGCCGCCGGCCGACGTGAGGGCCGCCGTGGTCGCGGGCGGGAGGTAGAGGAAGTCCGTGGCCCCGCTGAAGACGTCGGGCCGGCCGGCCAGGACGAACGTGACGCCGTCGGCGGTGACCGACGCGCCGCCGACGAGCGGGACGACGAGGACCTCGTCCGGTCCGGTGTCGATGGTCCGTGAGTCCCCCGGCGCGAGGGTGAGCGTGCGCAGGCTCGAGTACCTCCAGCCGGCCGACCCGGGGGTCACGACGAGGTCGAACCCGTCGGCCGCCGCCGACCCGGCGGGCAGCACAAGGGACGGCCGGCCGCGCGTCCCGGGAGACCGAGCGCCGAGCGCGTCCATCAGGCTGACCGCGGTGTCCTGGATCGCCGTGCGCACGTCGGATCCGGGGTCCGGGTCGCTCATCGGACCAGCCCCACCGCGATGTCGACGGCGCGGGCCACGTCGTCGTCAGCGGGGAACAGCATCGTGCGGCCCACCATCAGACCCCGCACCGACGGCAGCGCGAGCGCCCGCTCCCACGCGGCGAACACCTCGTCGGCGCCGGCGGCCGGGTCCCCGCCGAGCAGGACCGTCGGCAGGGTCGTCGCCGCCATCACCCGTTCCATGTCCGCCACCACCGGGACCTTGAGCCAGGTGTGGGCACTGGAGGATCCCAGTCCCTGCGCGATGTGCATCGAGCGGATCACGGCGTCCGGGCTGAGGTCGTTGACGACCCGGCCCCCGACCCGGCTCGACAGGAACGGCTCGACCATCGCGACCAGCCCGGCCCGGCTCAGCTCGGTGACCGCCCGGGCGCAGCTCTCCAGCGTGGACACGGTCCCCGGGTCGTCGAGGTCGATCCGGGTCAGCATCTTCGCGCCCTCGAAGCGGGACTCGACGGTCCCCGGCACGTCGTAGGCGGTCATGCGGTCGTCGAGCTCGAAGACCGACCCGGCCAGCCCGCCGCGGTTCATCGAGGTGAACACGACCTTGTCCTCGAGGGCTCCCAGCAGGAGCAGGTCCTCGGCGATGTCGGCGGTGGCGAGCACGCCGTCGACCCCCGGCCGGGCCAGGGCCGTCGTCAGCCGGTCGAGCAGCTCGGTCCGGCTGTACATGGCGTCCGGACGACCGGCGGCGGCGAAGGCGCCCCGGGCCGGGTGGTCGGCGGCCACGATCATCAGCCGGCCGTCGGGTCCGAGCAGCGGGCGCCGGCGGCGGGCCGCGAGCAGCGCCCGGACCCGGCCCGGCTCGCGGGCCCGGATCTCGGTGATCTCGGCGTGGCTGCGGGCGAAACCGGGGTGGGCCGCCGCCGGGTCGACCCGGCTCGACGCGGCGGGTGTGGGCACCGTCGCCGGCGACACCGTGGTGACGGTCACCGGACCGCCACCTCCGCGGCCGGGTGCCGGCCCTCGAGCAGCTCGTCGATCTCGGCGGCGGTGGGCATCGCGGTCGAGCACTCGAGGCGGGTCGCGACCAGCGCACCCGCGGCGTTGGCCCGCGCGAGCACGGTCTCCAGCGGCCAGCCGGCGAGGAGGCCGTGGGCCAGGGAGCCGCCGAAGCCGTCACCGGCCCCCAGCCCGTTCAGCGGCGTCACCGGGATCGGCGGGGACACGACCCGCTCGCGGCGGGTCTTCGCGAGCACCCCGAGCGGGCCCTGCTTGACCACGGCCAGCTCCACCCCCGCGGCGAGCAGGGCGTCGGCCGCCCGGTCGGGGTCGGTCTCCCCGACGGCGACCTCGCACTCCTCGCGGTTGCCGACGGCGACGGTCACCTGGGCGAGGATCTCCTGCACCTGCTCGGCGGCGGCGGCGGCGCTCGCCCAGAACATCGGCCGGTAGTCCAGGTCCAGCACCGTGCGCCCACCGCCGGACCCCGCCCCCGAGCGGTCGCCGCGGGCCGCGAGGGCCTCGTGGTGCGCGGCGCGGCTCGGCTCGCCGGAGAGGCCCGTGACCGACAGCCAGAGCAGGTCCGCACCGCGGACGGCGTCGAGGTCGAGGTCCTCCGGTCGCACCTGCAGGTCCGGCGCGGTGGGCCGCCGGTAGAACCACAGCGGGAAGTCGTCGGGCGGGAAGATCTCGCAGAACGTCACCGGCGTCGGGTACTCATGGCTGACCACCACGTGGGAGTCGTCGACGCCGAGGCGGCGCAGCTCGAGGCGCACGTAGCGGCCGAACGGGTCGTCCCCGACCCCGGTGACGATCGACGCGCGGCGGCCGAGGCGGGCCGCGGCGACCGCGACGTTCGCGGTCGTGCCGCCCAGGAACTTGCCGAAGGTGCTGACGTCCTCGAGCCCGACGCCGATCTGCAGGGGGTAGATGTCGACCCCGCTGCGGCCGAAGGTCAGCACCTCGGGTGGGCCGGCGCCGGGGCCGTCCGCCCAG
>CAXSIB010000114.1:0-8991 GCA_964237095.1 uncultured Actinomycetales bacterium | reverse complement strand
CGCGGCGGTCGCCGCCCTCCGGTCGTGGCTCGGCGGCCGGGGACTCACCGTGGACGACGCCGTCGGCGACCAGGCGCTCGTCGTGCACGGCCCGGCCGGCGCGGTGTCCGCCGCGTTCGGCGGGGTCTCCCTGCGCGTGGCGACCGCGCACGGCGCGACCGGCGTCGCGGCCGTGGGACCGCTCCGGGTCCCGACGGCCGTGGCCGCCGCCATCGACTCCGTGGGGGGGCTGTCCGGCCCGGGCGCCCAGGTGAGCACCTACTCGACGGTCACCGACCACCACCCGCGGGTCGCCGCGGCCCCGGCCACGGCGGCCACCGGGGCGACAGCCACCGGGAAGGCCGCTCCCGGGAGGGCCGCCCCCGGGAAGGCCGCGGCGGCGTCGCCGACGCCGCCGTGCGCCACGTACTTCGGGCAGGTCCGGGCGGTCGCCCCGACCCCGCTGCCGTTCCGCGCCCGGGCCGTCTCGGCACCGGAGTGCTCGCTGTTCCGCGGGCCCGCCGGCGGGTACGTGACGGGGGCGAGCAACGCGAAGATCCGGGCCCTGGAGGGCCCGATCCCGAAGGCCGCCGGGCGCGGGCGCACCGTCGGCATCGTCCTGTGGGGCAACGACCCGACGGCGCGGCAGGCCGCCAACCAGCAGGCCGCGGCCAACGGCGACAACCGGCTGCGCACGGGCCAGTACACGACCGTCCTGTCCACCGCCCACTACGCCGGCTGCCAGCCGGCCGGCGCCGACGCCTCCCTCGAGCAGGACCTCGACATCCAGGCCGTCCGGGTGTCGGCCACCGCGGCGGACATCCGCTACTACGCGAACACCCGCTGCGTGGTCCCCGAGCTCAGCCTGGCCACCGCGGTGGAGCGGGACGAGGTGCAGGTGCTGAGCAACTCCTACGGGTACCCGAACCTCGAGTACGACCCCGCCGACCGCCGCGGCGCCGACTTCACGACCGGGAACCTCACCCACAAGTCCCTGCTCAAGGCGGCGGCCGAGGGCATCACCGTGCTGTTCGCCACCGGCGACAGCGGCAGCGGCGTGCTCGCGGGCAACTCCCGCAAGGGCAGCCCCGGCTACCCGGCCACCGACCCGAACGCGGTCGCGGTCGGCGGGATCGGCTTCGCCACCGGGGCGAACGGCGGGATCGCCTTCCGGTCGGGCTGGACCAACGGCTTCTACCTCCGCTCGGGCGCCCGCTGGGACCGGCTCGACCCGGTCACCGTGGGCGGCTCCAACTCGGTCGGCTCCAGCGGCGGCGTGTCGGCGTACTGGCCGGCCCCCACGTGGCAGCGCCAGGCGGGGATCGCCGTCCGCGGCAAGCGCGTCGTCCCCGACATCTCGAACCTGGCCGACGGGTACTTCGACCCCTTCGTCGTCTACCAGGTGACGCAGGGACTGGAGACGGTCGGGGGCACCAGCGTCGCCGCCCCGCTGACCGCCGGTCTGGTCGCGGCGGCGCTGACCGTCGAGCACCGCACCCGGCTCGGGCTGATCACCCCGGCGCTGTACGCGCGGCGGCGAGGGGGAGCGGTGGACGACGTGTTCTTCCGCCAGGACGCGGTCTCGCAGACCGTCGACGGCGACGTGGTCCTGATCGGTTCGGAGATCCCGCAGGAGGGGCTGAAGTCGAAGGCCGGCTGGGACGACGTGACCGGGCTCGGCTCACCCGGGCCCCGCTTCACCCGCCTGCTGCACTGACCGGCTCGACCGGCTCGACCGGGCCGGGGCCGGCGCCGGCGAGGACCGGGGGCAGGTGGCGGTCGAGGGCGAGGAACAGCGCCCCGACACCGACCAGGAAGACGATGACGCCGACGCCGTTGCGGATGGTGGTCGGGTAGCCCAGGGTCGTCTCGTCGATGAACGGGTACGGGTACCAGCCCGACGTGGCGCCGTGGACGAAGGTCCAGGCCACGTAGAGGACGGGCCAGACCATCGACACCCCCAGGGTGGTCTCGGTGACCCGCCGCCGCGGCCCGAACAACAGCCACCCGGCCACGGTCAGGACCGGGCTGACGTAGTGCAGCAGGGCGTTGGTGACCGCCGCGGCCCCGTGCAGGTCGACGACCCCGCGGAGCAGCGTCGCGTAGACGACCCCGGTGACGGTGATCCCGAACAGCGCCATGAGCCGCAGGACCCGGAACACCCGGCCGTCGCGGTCCGGGCGCAGGGCCAGCGCCGCCGCGGTGACGGCGACGAGGATGTCGGACTCGATCGTGAAGTAGCTGAAGAACCTGGTCACGACCGTCCCCACCGACGGCAGCGCGCCGCCGGCGTCGACCAGGACGTTGACCCCCCGCAGCACCAGCACCAGCTGCCAGACGACCCCCACCCCGACCGCCAGCGCGGTCAGCAGGTGCCAGGCCGCGGCCACCCGGCGCAGCGGCCCGCCCGCCGGGCGGGTCCGCGTCGTCGCGGTCGGGGTGTCCGTCGTCGCCACGGGGGCAGCGTAGGGGTGGGAGGTCGCGTCGACGGGGGCTGGAAGACTTCGACACGCCCGCCGAGAACCGCCCACCCGAGGAGACGCAGTGCCCGAGCACGACCCCGGCACCCCCGCGACCGCCGCCGCACCGCCCGCCCCGGCCGAGCCGAGCGCGCCGACCGGGCCGACCGTGCCGCCGCGGACCCTCGCCGACGACCTCGTCACCACCCACCACACGGTGGCGACGACGGCCGGGGAGCTGGCCTACACCGCGGTCGCGGGGCGCGTCGTACTCCGTGAGGAGGTCCACACCGACGGCACCTTCGACGGGCTGCGGCCCAAGGCCGAGCTCTTCCTGACCGCCTACACCCTCGACGGCGCCGACCCGGCGACCCGGCCGGTCACCTTCGCGTTCAACGGCGGGCCCGGGTCGTCGAGCGTGTGGCTGCACCTCGGCCTGCTCGGCCCGCGCCGGGTGGTCATGGGCGACGCCGGCGCGCTGCTGGGCCCGCCGTGGGGGCTCGCCGACAACGCCGAGACCCTGCTGCGCGACTCCGACCTCGTCTTCATCGACCCGGTGTCCACCGGCTACTCCCGTGTCGCGGAGGGCGGCAAGCCCGCCGAGTACCACGGCTTCCAGCGGGACCTGGAGTCGGTGGGGGAGACGATCCGCGCGTGGACCTCGCGCCACGGCCGGTGGCTGTCCCCGAAGTACCTGGCGGGGGAGTCCTACGGCACGCTGCGCGCGGCGGCGCTCGCCCACCACCTGCAGGACCGGTACGGCCTGTTCCTCAACGGCATCATGCTGATCTCGTCGGTGCTCGACATGGCGACGATCCGCTTCACCGAGGGCAACGACGCCGCGTACGCGTTCTACCTCCCGACCTACGCGAGCATCGCCCACCACCACGGGGTCCTCGGCGACGTGGGCGTCGACGAGGTCCGCGCCGAGGCCGAGGCCCTGGCCGCGCGCGACCTGCCGTGGGCGCTCGCGCAGGGCTCCCGCCTGCCCGCGGCCGACCGGGCCGCGATCGTCGCGCGGGTCGCCGCCGTGACCGGGCTGAGCGCCGACTACGTCGAGCGCGCCGACCTGCGGATCGAGCACCTGCACTTCTTCCGGGAGCTGCTGCGCTCCCGCGGGCTCACCGTCGGGCGCCTGGACGGCCGGTTCACCGGGTGGGAGGCCGACCGCGTGGGCGACGCGATCACCACCGACCCGAGCAACGCCGCGATCCACGGCCCCTACGCCGCGGCGCTCAACCACCTGGTGCGCTCCGAGCTGGGGTACGCCAGCGACCTGCCGTACGAGATCCTCACCGACCGGGTGCAGCCGTGGAGCTACGCCGACTTCGAGGGCCGCGGGGTCTCCGTGACGGCCGCGCTCGCGGCGGCGATGCGCGACAACCCGCACCTGCGGGTCTACGTCGCGTTCGGCCGCCACGACGGCGCCACCCCGTACCTCGCGGCGGAGCACGTGCTCGCGCACCTCGCGATCCCCGAGTCCCTGCGGACGAACATCACCCGCCAGTACTTCGAGGCGGGCCACATGATGTACGTCCACGAGCCGAGCCGGCTCCGTCAGAGCAGTGCTCTCGCGGACTTCGTCACACCGGCCTGACCGGGTCCGGGCCGGGGCCGGGGTCGGGGTCCAGCACGCTGTCCCGGCCCCCGGCCACGCTGCGCAGGTGGTCGAGGTCGGGCTCGAGGTAGACCAGCCGCGCCGCGGGCACGCGCGTGCGGACGCGGCGCTCGGCGGCGTCGATGGCGTCGGCCACCTCGGTCAGCGTGGCCGCCGCGGGCATGGCGATCTTGGCCGCGACGAGGAGGTCGTCGGGGCCGAGGTGCATCGTGCGCAGGTGGATGACCCGCTCCACGCCGGCGCCGACCAGGCTGTCGCCGATCGCCGCGACGTCCTCCGGGGTGGCGGACTCCCCGAGGAGCAGGCTCTTGGTCTCCACGACGAGGACGGCGGCGACCGCCAGCAGCAGCAGGCCGATCGCGAGGGTGCCGATGCCGTCCCACACCGGCTCGTGCAGCAGGGTCGAGAGCCCGACGCCGAGCAGGGCCAGCACGAGCCCGGCCAGCGCGGCCGAGTCCTCGAGCAGGACGATCGGCAGCTCGGGGTTCTTCGAGCCGCGGATGAAGCCCACCCAGCTGTGGCCGTGGCGCAGGCCGCTGGCCTCGTGCACCGCCGTCCGCAGCGAGAAGCCCTCCAGGACGACCGCCACGAGGAGCACCACGACGGCGACGAGCGGGCTCGTGAGGTGGTGCGGCGAGCGGATCTTCTCGATGCCTTCGTAGACGGCGAACAGACCACCGAGGGCGAAGATCACCAGGGCCACCAGGAAGCTGTAGATGTAGCGGTCGCGCCCGTGGCCGAACGGGTGCTCCGCCGTGGGCGCCCGCCCGGCCCGGCGCCCGCCGACCAGCAGCAGCACCTGGTTGCCGGAGTCGACCACCGAGTGCACGCCCTCCGCGAGCATCGACGACGACCCGGTCACCGCGAACGCGACGAACTTGATCACCGCGATCCCGAGGTTGGCCCCCAGCGCGGCCAGGATCGCCTTGGGGCTGCCGCCGTGGCCGGCCGCGGCCGGTCCCGCGGCCGGTCCGGGCGTCGGGGCAGCGGTGGCGGTGCCGGCCGGGGTCGGGCTGCTCATCGCGCCAGGGTGCCAGCCGCCCGGCCGGCCCACCACGCGATGAGGCCGGCCACCGGTCCGGGCGGTGCCGCCGCGCCCGGTTCACCGAGGGGCGGGGGTGACGGCGGGCGCGGCGGGGGTGGCCAGTGTGGCGAGGGCGGCCAGCACGCCGTCGACGACCTCGCGGTCGGGGACGGCGCGGTGGTGGACTCCGACCGGTGTGCCGGTGAGGGTCAGGCGGGGCCCGGCCGTGGTCCCGAGGGCCTCCCGGTCGTCCCCGCCCGACGGCGGCGGGGCGGGGACGACCCGGCGGGCGGCGAAGTGCACCTCGCGGACCCCGGTCCGGGTGACCAGCTCGGCCACGGTGTCCGGGCGGACCCCGCCGCCGGCCAGGACCGTGACCCGGCCGCCCGCCGCCCGGACCAGGCCGGCCAGGGCGTCCGCGCCCGCCAGGGCCGTCGGCGCGCCCCCGGAGGTCAGCACCCGCGCGATCCCCAGGCGGGCCACGGCCTCGAGCGCCGCGAGCGGGTCGGGGACGAGGTCGAAGGCGCGGTGGAAGGTGACGGGGGCGTCCCCACAGGCGCGGACGAGGCGGGCGGTGGCCGCCTCGTCGACCGTGCGGTCGGCGCGCAGCACCCCGAGGACGAACCCGACCGCGCGCCCGCCCGGCGGCCGGTCGGCGTGCGCCTGCTCGGAGAGCGCCCGGTCGGCGAGCGCCCGGACCGCGGCGATGTCGGCCTCGAGCACGCGCAGCTCGCTCTCGCCGGCGGTGAAGTCCCCCGCGCGCGACCGCAGGAGCACCTGCACGCCGACCCGCGTCGTCCGGCGCAGGACCTCCGCCACCAGCCCGGCGCTCGGGGTCAGCCCGCCCTCCGCGAGGTCGACGCAGAGCTCGACCCGGTCGGCGCCGCGATTCTCGGCGAGCACCGCGCCGTCGACGTCCTCGACGCAGACCTCAACCCGCACACGTGATCCGTCCCCGGCCGCCACCGTGCTCGTCACAGCAGCTCCGGGGTGAGGTCGGGAGCGTCGAACGCGGTGTCGAACGGGAACAGCGGCCGGCGCACCCGGTGGTGCCCGAGGCGCAGCAGGTCCTGGTCGACCCCACCGGGGCTGAGCGCGAGCATCCAGTCCGCGGCGATCGCGTACAGCTCCGGCTCGAGGTAGCCCAGCTTGACCACGACGACGTCGGCGGCCCGCGGGTCCGCGCCCGCCGCGGTCCACGAGGCGAGCAGGTCGAACTGCCTCCGCCGGGAGGTCACCAGGAACGTCAGGCCCCCGACGCGCAGCGCGACGACGTCGCCGCCGGCCGGGTCGTCGCGGGCGATCCCGGTGACCTCGGCGCGGACCGTGACCGGCCCGGGGGCGCGGGTGTCGATGCGGCCGCCGACCGTGACCTCGACCTCGGCGCCCACCCCCGCGGCCACGGCGACCGCCACGGCCGCCGGGTCCAGCAGCGCGGCGTACGCCGCGGTCACCGAGCCGTCGCGCAGCTCGGGCACGCCGAGCAGGTGGGCCAGCCCGACGGTGACGTCCCCGGCGCCGCCCGCCGTGGGGTTGTCCCCGGAGTCGCTCACGAAGAAGGGCCGCGCCGGGCCGGCCACCGCCGCGGCGACGCACTCGGCGAAGGTGCCGGTCGGGGCGACGAAGGCGAACGCCTCCCGGGCGTCCCAGTACGCGGTGGCCAGCTCCCGGGCCGCGGCGGTGATCGCCGCCTCGTCGTCGCCGGTCACGACGACCGCGGCCCGGCAGCGCGGCTCGTCGGCCCACGCGTAGCCGACCCAGACCGCGGCGTCGAGCACGCCGTCGCGGGCCTCGACGTCGGGGATCCGCGCGTAGAGCCCGCGCGCCGGCTCGAGGCGGGTGCTCGTCTTCTCCCCGGGCAGCAGCACCGGCACCTGGACCCACGCCTTCGCGGGGCGCACCCCGCGGCGCAGCGTGGTGACCAGGTTCCGGGCGGCCCGCTCGCAGGACTCGGCCGCGTCCTCGTGCGGGGCCATGCGGTGGCAGGTGAGCAGGTCCACCGCGGTGGCGAGGGCGCGGCTGACGTTGCCGTGCAGGTCCATCGACGCCGACACGACCGTGGCCGGGCCGACGGCGTCCCGGACGGCCCGGGCGAGGTCGGCCTCGGCGTCGTCGAGGCCGACCACGCTCATCGCCCCGTGGAGGTCGAGGAGCAGGCCGTCCAGCGGTCCGGCGGCGCGCAGCCCGTCGAGGATCTCGGCCTTCATGTCCTCGTACGCCGCGGCGAGCACGGGGCCGCCGGGCAGCGCGCGGGCGCCCAGCAGCGGCACCCACCCGACGCCGCCCGCCCAGGTCGCGTGCCGCCAGGGGTACCGGGCCAGCAGCGCGTCGCCGCGGCGGCGGGTGAAGTCGTCGAGGGCGGTGCGGTGGGGGCTGAAGGTGCTGGACTCGATCGCGATCCCGGCGATCCCGACCCGCCACCTCGACGTGCGCCTCTCGGTCATCCGGAGGACACTACGGCCGCCCGGACGCGACCGACACATCCCTGTGCCGGTTGAGGATCAGCGGAATGACCCGCCGCCCGGGAGTGTTCGGACGACCATGACGACAACGGTGGTGGCCACGTCCTTCGGCGGTCCGGAGGTCCTCGCGGTGATCGAGGCGGAGCTCGGCGCCCCGGGGGCGGGGCAGGTCGAGGTCGCGGTCCGGGCGGTCGGCACCAACCCGGTGGACTACAAGGTGTACAGCGGTGACTACGGCCGCGACGACTCGCAGCTCCCGATGCACCTGGGCTATGAGGCGGCCGGGGTCGTCACCGCCCTCGGCGGCGGGGTCGAGAGCGTCGACGGGCCGGGCGGGCCGGTCCGCGTCGGTGACGAGGTGATCGTCTACCGGATCGACGGCGCCTACGCGGCGGCCGTCGTCGTGGACGCCGACACCGTGCTGCCCAAGCCGTCGGCGATGTCGTTCGAGCAGGCGAGCGGTCTGATGCTGACCGGCACCACCGCGGTGCACGCGCTCACGGCCACCGCCGTCGCGGCCGGCGACACCGTCGTCCTGCACGGGGCGTCCGGCGGGGTCGGCCTGATGGCGATCCAGCTCGCGCTCGACCTCGGCGCGCGGGTGATCGCCACCGCGGGGGAGAGCCAGCAGGACGCGCTGCGGAAGCTCGGCGCGGAGCCCCTCGTGTACGGCGACGGCCTCGTCGACCGCATCCGCGCCCTCGCACCCGACGGCGTCGACGTGTCCATCGACCTGGTGGGCAACGACGAGGCGCTCGACGCCTCGGTCGCCCTGGTCGCCGACCGCCACCGGATCGCGACCATCGCCGGTTTCCACCGCGGGTCGGAGCTGGGCATCAAGGTCCTCGGCAGTGCCCCCGGGGCCGACCCCGGCACCGCGATCCGCGCGGCCGCGCGCCTCGACCTGGTCCGCCGGGTCGAGGCCGGGCAGCTGACCGTGACGGTCGAGGCGACCCACCCGCTGGCCGACGCTGCGGCGGCGCACGAGGCGCTCGCGGCGGGCCACACCCACGGGAAGATCGTTCTCATCCCCTGAGCCGGATGGCCACCCGGTCCGGCCCCGGGGCGGCGGGTTCGTCCACGGTGACCGCGTCGGTCCCGGTGGGGGTCTCGCCCGTGGGCGGTGCGGCGGCCGCGGTGGCGGGCTCCGCCGCTGCCGCCGCCGGCTGGAGGGCGGGGAGGCGGTCGACGTGCTCCCGTCTCGTCCGGCGCATCGCGGCGGCCGCGTGGGCGACGACGTCGAGCGGGTCCTCGGCCTGGCTGGAGTCGGCCAGCCCGACGGTCGTGGTGGCCGCCGCGCCCGCGTTCGAGGCGGGCTCGGCGGCCAGGGCGTCGCGGAGGCGCCTGACGAGCAGGGCCGCCTCGGCGGCGTCGCAGTCGGGCAGGACCAGGACGAACTCCTCGCCGCCGTACCGGCAGACGGTGTCCCCGTCGCGGACCGTCGTGGTG
>CAXSIB010000113.1:0-9025 GCA_964237095.1 uncultured Actinomycetales bacterium | reverse complement strand
TCACCCCACGACCCTGCCAGGACCACCGTCCCCATTAGGGAGACACGCCCTAGCGTCGCGGTCATGACCGAGGCCGTCCCCGACGTCGAGGATCGCCACCCCGCCGATGTGATCACCGCGACGGTGGACCACGTCCTCGATTCGGCGGCCAGCTGGCCCCGCTGGGACGGCACCCCGGCCGTGGTCCCGGTCGAGTGCCAGACCGCCCGGACCCACACCCACCACAAGGCGGTCCGCCGGGTCGCCGGCCACCTGCTGGACCACCTCGCCGAGCTCGACGTGCGCACGGCCGGACGACCCACCGAGCCCGACGTCTGGCACGGGTCGATGGTCCCCACCCCGGCAGATCCCGCCCCGTTCACCGACCACGACCTGGACGGGGCCCGCAGCCGGCTGCTTCGACTCGGCCAGCTGTGGGATGTGCGGCTTCGTGCCCTGACCGACCAGCAGCTCGACTCCGCCGACCCTGACGTCTGGACCCTGCGCCGGGTCGCCTTCCACGTCGCCGACCCCGCCTTCTGCGCCGGCGCCGTCGGAGAGCAGACCGCGCCGTGAACACCGGAACCGATCGCACCGGCCCCGGTGATGTCGCGATCGTGGAGCTGCCCCCGGGAGACGCCCGCTGGGCCGTGGCCCTGCCGGTGCTGCGCGAGTTGCGCTCACACCTGACCGCCGAGCTCCTGACCGCGGTCCTGGCCGGAGCAGGAGAGCAGGGACTCCGGTTCGCCGGTGCCTTCGACGGTGACGGCAGCTGCCTGGGCGTGGCGGGGTGGCGGGTGGTGGACAACACCAGCTCGATACGCAAGCTCTACGTCGATGATCTTGTCACCACCGCGGCGGCGCGGTCGCGTGGAATCGGCGCGCCGCTTCTCGCGGATCTGCGGGGCCGGGGACGTGCCGCCGGGTGCCGGCTGCTCGAGCTGGATTCCGGGGTGGCCCGCTTCGCGGCCCACCGGTTCTACCTTCGCGAGCGGTTCGACATCACCGCGCACCACTTCGGCACCACCCTGTAGAAATGTCGACAAAGTCAGGTGACAGGTGGGCGCGGAGCATTCACCGGCACGCAACCGGCGCAGGCCGCCGGGGCAATGCGCGGACTCAGCGGGCCCTCCCCTGCGAAGTCGGGGGCGGCCGTGGGCGCGACGGGATCGGCTGATCGTCAGTTGTCGCGGGGCAGCGCGCGCCGCAGCTCAGCTGTCAACTGGTCGGAGACCGCGGTCAGGGGAAGCCGGCACTCCGCGGAGCGCACGAGACCCTGATCGACCAGCCAGGCTTTCAGCGGTGCGGGGTTGGGTTCGCTGAACAACAGAGGTATCCACGTACTGAGCGGGTTCCACCGCTCCCGCGCCGCCTGGAGGTCACCGGTCTGCAGCAGGGCGAACACCTCGACGAACGACTCGGGCCGGACGTGCGCGGCAGCGAGGATGCCACCGGCGCCGCCGAGGGCCAGGGCGGCGAAGAACAGGTGGTCCTCCCCGGTGAGCACGGCCAGTCGGTCCCGTCCCTCGCGGAGGAGCTCGAGGGTCTGCCTGATGTCGCCGGAGGAGTCCTTCACCCCGACGATCTGAGGGTGGCGGTCGGCGAGGTCGAACAGGGACGCGTTGGTCAGGTTCACCCCTGTTCTGTAGGGGATGTTGTAGACGATGACCTCGCGGTCGGTCTCGGTCACCACCGCGTCGAAGTGGGCGATCAGCCCGGCCTGCGACGGCCGGCTGTAGGACGGCGTCGTGATCAGGTACCCGTCGACCGGCAGGTGCCCGGCGCGGCGCACCGCGGCCGCCACGGCCCTGGTGTCGTTGCCGCTGATCCCGAGGAACAACGGGAGCGACCCCTGCACCACCGAGGCGACCCGATCCACGATCTGCTCGCATTCGGCGGAGGACAGCACCGGGGACTCACCGGTCGTGCCGAGCAGGACCAGCCCGGCGACGCCCGACCGCAGGTAACGGGCCAGGAGCCGGTCGAGTGAGACGTGGTCGACCGCACCGTCCAGGAACGGGGTCACCAGCGGCAGGTACACCCCGCCGAGTCGTGGCCGGTCGGTCCTCATCCGTGTTGCCCGGGATCGGCCGCACGGGTCAGCCAGGCACTGGTCGCCGGGTCTGCGGGCAGAAAGGTCTCGATCGCGAGCTCGCTGGCCGCGACGTCCAGCGGGGTCCCGAACGTGGCGACCGTGCTGTAGAGGCGCAGCAGCTGCGAACCGACCACCAGCTCCAGGGCCAGCGCGAAAGTCTGGTGCCCTGGATCCGTGTCGTGGTCCGGACCGGAGCCGGCGGGGTGGGCCGAGACCTCCGCGAGCAGGTCGTCCAACCCGGCTGACGGCTGGGCCGCGGCGTGGCGGCGGACCTGGCGCAGCAGGTGTTCCCGCCATGGTCCGAGGTTGCGGATGTGGCGGCTCAACCCACGCGGGTGCAGCGTCACCCGCACCACGTTGACCGGTGGGTCGAGCAGGTCCGGGTCCACCAGAGCCAGGAGGCGGTCCACCGCGGGGTTGGCGCTGACGACGTCGAAGTGGGAGTCGAGCACGAGCGCCGGCCACGGCTCGTGGGCGGCCAGCACCAGGTCCACGGTCTCCAGCAGCCTGTGCAGCGCCGCGGGGTCCGGGCGCGCGTCGGGGAATGCCGGGGAGTGCTCGGCGCCGAGCAGGACCCGGTTCCGCTCGGCCAGCGGCAGCTCGAGGGCCTCGGTGAGGCGCAGGACCATGTCGCGGCTCGGCCGGGCCCGGCCGGTCTCGACGTAGGACAGGTGCCGCGAGCTGGTCCCGGCCGCGAGCGCGAGGTCGAGCTGGCTCAGCCGGCGCCGGGTGCGCCACTCCCGCAGCAGCACCCCGGCCGCCACCGGCCGCGATCCGCTCACGGCGGCCACGGTAGGGCGCCGTCCGCCCGGCGCCGCCCAGACCCGCTCATGCTCACGCCCGTGGCTCGAGCTCGCCGAAGAACCCGGTCACATCGCGGACCCGGCCATCCGGCGCCAGGGTCGCCACGTCGGTGCCGACCGCGACGACCGTCCCGGCCGGGTTCGCCAGCGCCCACGTGAACCGGAGGCGGCCGTGGTGGGCGTCCACCGCGCTGGTCCGGCTGAAGGTGTGGGCGGGGTAGACGGCGTGCAGGGTGTCCGCGACGTCGGCGAGCCCGTCGTGGCCCCGGCCCGCGACCGGTGGGTCCGTCAGTGACCCGTCCTCGGTCCAGGCGCGGGTGATCAGCTCCCGCCGCATCGCCGGATCCTCGGCGTTGAGGGCGTCGAGGTACCGGTCGGCCGCGGCGGCCGGGTCGAGGTCGTTCGGTGCGGTCATGGTCACTCCTTCGTCGGTGGCCCGGCGGTCGGGCCTGTGCTCCCACCCTGAGGGCCCGACGGCCGCCGGTCGATGACCTCGGAGGTCATCGACGCCCGCCGCGTCCCCGACCAGCCTGGTGAGAGCCCCGCGCCCGAGCACGCCAGCCCCGCCTGAGGAGATCCGCCATGCCGCACGTCACCGGTTCGGGACAGACCCCGCTCTTCTACAACGACTGGGGGACCGGGCGCCCGGTGGTCCTCCTGCACGGCTGGGCTCTGGACCAACGGATGTGGGACCGCCAGGTCGCCCACCTCACCGCACACGGCCTGCGGTGCATCACCTACGACCGCCGCGGGCACGGCCGCTCCGACGTCCCCGGTAGCGGCTATGACTACACCACCCTCGCCGCCGACCTGGCCGCGGTCCTCGACGCCCTCGACCTCACCGATGTGCTGCTGGTGGCCCAGTCCATGGCCGCCGGGGAGGCCGTGCGGTACCTCGCCGGCGACGACCAGCGCAGCGCGCAGCGGGTCACCGGACTCGTGCTGGTCGGGGGGGTCACCCCCTGCCTGACCGCGTCGCCCACCAACCCCGCCGGTGTCCCGGCCGAGGTGTTCCAGGCCTCGAACCTCGCTCTGGCCGAGGACCGGCCGGCGTGGTTCCGAGCCGGCACCCCCGCCTACTTCGGCGAGCCCGACCGGGCCGACCTCACCCCGCAGATGCAGGCGGCACTGGACATGTGCCTGCAGACCCCGCTGCCGGTACTGCAGGCCTCCACGGAGACGATGCTGTCGGCCGACCTCCGCGACGAGATCCGCCGGGTCTCCGTGCCCACGCTGGTGATCCACGGCGACGCCGACGCCTCCGCCCCGCTGCCGGTGACCGGGGCGCCCACCGCCGCACTGCTGCCCCACGGCCATCTCCGGGTGTATCCCGGCGCCCCCCACGGCCTCTTCGTCACCCACGCCGACCACCTGAACCAGGACCTGCTGCACGTCGCGACCACCCGCGAGTTCCCCGCGTGACTCCGCAACACCCTCTGCCGCCCACCGGCGGGACGGGTGCCACTCCTAGGGTGCGGTCCGTGCCGGACAGCGCCCCGACCACCGAGCCGTTCACCGCCCGGACACCACCAGCGGTGTGGGCGGACCTCCGCGGCAGGCTGCGCGCCACCCGGTGGCCCGACGCGCCGCAGGACGCCGCCTGGTCGGCGGGAACCGATGTGGCCTATCTCCGGGAGCTCGTCGCCTACTGGGCCGACGGGTTCGACTGGCCGGCACAGGAGGCGGCCCTGGCCCGGCTGCCCCGCTTCCAGGTGACCGTCGGCGGGCTCGGGATCCACCTCGTCCACGCTCGGGCCGTCGCCCCGACCGGGCCGGTCCTGCCACTGGTCCTCTGCCACGGCTGGCCGGACTCCTTCTGGCGGTACACCAAGGTCATCGATCTGCTCACCGACCCCGCCGCGCACGGCGCGGACCCCGCCGACGCCTTCGACGTGGTCGTGCCCGACATGCCCGGGTTCGGGTACTCCGACCGGCCCCCCGGGCCGCCGCTGGACTCCGTCGCGGTGGCCGGGCTGTGGGCGCAACTGATGACCGTTCTCGGCTACCCGCGGTTCGGTGCGGCCGGCGGCGACATGGGCAGCGCCGTCAGCCGCTACCTCGCCCTCGACCACCCCGATCGGATCGTGGCCGTGCACCGCACCGACGCGGGGCTGCCCCGCCTCGCCGGTGACCCCGCCGAGCTGACCCCCGCCGAACGGACCTGGTTCGCCGACGCCGCCGCGTGGGGCGCGACCGAGGGCGCCTACGCCGCGATGCAGTCCACGAAGCCGCGGACCGCCGCGGTCGGGCTCACCGATTCCCCGGCCGGGCTGGCCGCGTGGATCGTGGAGAAGCTCCGCGGGTGGAGTGACTGCGGCGGTGACGTCGAACGGTCCTTCACCCGCGACGAGATCCTCACCAACATCACGATCTACTGGCTGACCGCGACGATCGGCTCGTCGATGGCCATGTACCGGGCCAACGCCGCCATCGCCGCCCACCAGCACGCCCGCCGGGTGGCGGTACCGTCGGGGTTCTCCCTGTTCGCAGGGGACGTGGTCCGACCGCCACGGGCGTGGCTGCAGCGGACCGCGAACGTCGTCCGGGTCACCGAACCCGCCCGGGGTGGGCACTTCGCGGCTTTCGAGGAACCCGAGCTCTACGCCGAGGAACTCCGCGCCTTCTTCCGCCCCTACCGGAAACCCAGCGACTGATCCGGCCAGCCTCCCGACTTTGACCGCCCGCGTGCCGCCTCGCATCTTGCGGGGCACGCGCCTCGTTCGAGAACACCCGCGAATCGCGACAGCAGGTCTGGCTTGCAGCGGGCGCGGGCCGCGCGAGGCGGTCACCGGACGGTCTAGCGGTGCACTGGTGACAGGCTGGGGGACTGCCTCAACCGTGGTGGATAAGGACAGGTGTGCGCCGCGGCAGCAGATCAAAGATGCGGGACTAGGGTCGAACGCCGGCCGGGTGAGCTGTAGCGGCCGTTCGCACCTCGGCGCGGCTGGCCGCGCGACCCGGCGGTCAGCTGACCATGTCGAGGGATACACGCCAGAGCCGGTCGGCGGAGTCCGGGTCGAGCGCCCACTGCTTGACCCCGTGGGGGTGCTCGGCGAGGAGGGCGTCGTCGGGGACGGTGTAGGCCTCGCGGCAGTCGTCGAGATAGCGGCCGCCGATGCCCGCGAACTCGGGCGCGACGGCCGCGACCAGGGTCGTGGCCGCGCCTTGGCTGAGGGTCTTGTAGGTGAAGACCCCGGCGGCTTCGGCGGCGTCGAGGGATTCCCGTTGGGCGGGGGAGAAGCTGCGCTGCAGACCGGTGGCCACGCCGCCGGGGTTCACGGCGTTCGCGACGATGCCGTCGGCCTCCCACCGCCGGGTTGCCTCGACGGCGAAGAGGCTGTCTGCCGTCTTGGACTGCGCGTAAGCGATCTGCGGGTCGTAGGGCCGGTGGTGGAAGTGGACGTCGTCGAAGTCGACCGGGGCGCGCATGTGCGCGGTGGAGGACAGTGCCACGATCCGGGCGCCTCCCCGGGCGGCCGCCGCGGCGGCCAGGTACGGGTGCAGTCCGAAGGCGAGGGCGAAGTGCCCGAGGTGGTTGGTCGCGAACTGCAGCTCCCACCCCTCGCGGGTCCGTTCCAGGCCTGCGGTGACCACGCCGGCGTTGTTGACCAGGAGGTCCAGCGGGGTGTCCCACCGCGTGACCAGTGATCCCACGCTGGCGGGGTCGGCGAGGTCGAGGGCTGCCACCTCCGGCCGCGCCCGCCCGGTGGCGGCCGCGATTCTGTCGGCCACCGCGGCGCCGGCGTCGACGTTGCGCACCGCCAGGGTCACCGCGGCGCCGGCCGCGTTGAGGGCCAGGGCGGTCTCGGCGCCGAGCCCGGAGGATGCTCCCGTGACCAGGGCGGTCCGTCCGGTCAGGTTGATGTCGCGGACGACGTCGGCGGCGGTGTTGGTCGCATCGAATCGGGTCGTGATCAGGGCCGGCGGTGTCATGGGGCTCCCTCGTGGGTCCGCCGCTCGTGCGACGACCGCTTTACAGAGTAGACCGCTCCTGTAAAGCGCAGAGGGGATGGGTACGGTCGGTGCATGGCAGGGGAGGTCGACGGCGCCCGGATCCGGCCCGGCGCCGGACCGGACCGCCGGGAGGTCGTGCTGACCGCCGCTCTGGAGACATTCCTCCGCCACGGTTACCGCAAGACGTCCATGGAGGACGTCGCCGGCGCGGCGCGCATCTCCCGGCCCGGGCTGTACTTCCTGTTCGCGTCCAAGCAGCAGCTGTTCACCGCCGCGATCACCCGCGCACTCGAGGAGGACCTCGACACCGCCGCGCGCACCCTCGACGACGACGCCCGTCCCCTGCCCGGGCGGCTGCTCGACGCCTTCGACACCTGGACCGGCCGCTACCTCGGCGCCGTGGGCGGCGAGCTCAGCGCGGTCGCCGACGCCCACCGCGACGTCCTGGGCCCGGCCGCATTCGACGCCTCTCACCGCTTCCGGGCGCTGATCACCGGCACCCTCGTCGCCGCCCGGCCACCGCAGGATCGCACCACCTCCGAAGCCATCGCCCGCACCCTCATCGCCACCGCCATCGGGCTCAAACACCAGACGGACTCACCGGAGACCTTCCGCCGAGATCTCGGTAGCGCGATCGCTCTACTCCTGCGATGACCCCCCGGCCCGGCCCGGCCCGCCGGCGGCCTCCGATCGGGTCTCGGGGGACCGCCCCGGCTTGTGGTGGACAACGACAGTTATGCATGACAGGTGGGGGGATTCGCTGGTGGCACCGCCGATGGCCCGGGAGCCGGCCGGCGGCGGCAGGCTCCTTCGACCATCCGGGTTCAGCTGATGGGGATGAGGGCGTAGGTGTCGCTGTCGATGCAGTCATCGGCCACGGTGCAGACCTCGCCGACGATGTCGCCGTTGTCGTTGATCGCCCGGGCGGTCCGCAGGTGCATTCCCTTGGGGAGGTTGGTGACGAGCCGGTCGAGGTTGGTGGGGATTCCGTTCCGCCAGATCATGGCCGCCAGGATCCCGGCCTGCCACCCGTTGCCCGGTCCGGCCGCGACCTGGGTGTAGCCGACGACGGTGTCGGCGTTGTTGACGGCGAAGGCCTCACTGTCCCGGCCCGCAGGGGTCGCGGCGGCGGCGCTGAGGTCACGCATGACCCCGGCCTTCCAGACGAACGCGTGGAGCTGGGTGCCGATGTAGGAGCGGCCCACGACGGTGGCGTGGTCGTTGATGCCGTTGGCGGTGGTGTCCTCACCGGTGCCACCGAGGTTGCCGAGGTCGGTGACGGCCCCGTTCTGCCAGAGCGCTCCGTGCACGGCCTGGCGGGTGTCCCGCGGCTGGGCCACGCCCACGATCAGCCCGGCGGCGTTGATGGCGTTGGCCTGGCTGGTGACCCCGTAGGCGCCGCCCCGCCCACCGAGGCCGCGGAGTGCGGACAGCTTTCCTCCGCGCCAGGTGACCGCGGTCACCGGTGTGGCCTGGGTCGGGTAGTGGTAGCCGATGATCTGACCGGAGGCGTTGACGGCGGTGGCGGCGCTGCCGCTGCCGACCCCGGGGTAGCCGGTGCCCAGGTCCACCGGCACACCGCCGCGGGTGATGAACGCGTGCTGACCAGTGTCGCCGGGGCCGTTGACCTGGGTCGAGCCGACCGCGTCACCGGAGTCGTCGATGCCCAGACCCTCGCTCTCGAGGGACCCGCGGCCGTTGCTGAGGTCGGTGAGGTGCCCGTTCTGCCAGCTGAACGCGTGATCGCTGTCGGGGACCGAGGAGGACCCGACCACCTCCCCGGCGGCGTTGATGGCGGCGGCGTTGTTGTAGGTACCGAACTCGTTCGTCCCCAAGGCGCGGATCTGGACGTAGCGGTACCGCACGACCGAGGCCGCCGGCGCCGCGGCTGCCAGCGCGGGTGCCGGCAGGCCGGCGACCGACGCCACCACACCGGCTGCGGCCAGTCCCGCGCACACGTTCCTGCCCCGGTTCACAGGTACCGCCCCAGCGCACTCCTCGACTGTCGACGACGACTCCGGCGTCCTCGGATCACTCAGTGTGCGCCGCCTGGCAGTGATCGCCTGTACCGAGGTCATCACGAACTGTTGACAGCGAACCGATTGCCAAGGAGGGCCGAGGCGGCTCACCGGACACCACCCCCGCGGGGTGCTCCGGCTGTGGTGGGTAGGAAGGTGTGCCGCGCCGGTGGCTT
>CAXSIB010000112.1:0-9064 GCA_964237095.1 uncultured Actinomycetales bacterium | reverse complement strand
GAGCTGACGACCGCGGCGGCGGGGGCGCTCGTGGCGGCCGCGACGGGGCTGACGACCGCGGCGGCGGTGCTCGCGACGGCGCTCGTGGTCGCCGTGCCGGTGGTCGCGCTCTTGGCGCAGCCGGTGAAGCTCAGCGCGGTCACGAGACCGACGCCGAGCACGGTCACGGCACGGGTCCGCGGGTGCCCGGATCGGGCGGCGACGCGGAGGTCGCGACGCGACGGCTCTGCTGCGGCGGGACGGTCGGGAGTCTTGGCCATGCGCGGGTCACCCCTCGGGAAGGGTGCGCGACACGAGATCGTCACGGCACCGGGACGATCGGAGCGGCGAGCTGCCGCGGCGATGTCGGTCATTAGACAGAACCGATCAGCTGCGGTCAAGCACGGTCGCGGTGGTGATCGGATCGTCAACGGGGCCGATCGAAGATGTGAGCGCTCACGCCGGTGGGGTCGCGCGCGCGGAGGCCGGGACGACCGCCACGTGGACCCGGACCCCGAGCTCCCGCAGCTGGTCGAGGCTCGCCGCGTCGGCGCGGTCGTCGGTCACCAGGTGGGTGATCCGGTGGGGGGCGACCGTCTGGAACATCGTCTCCACCCCGAGCTTCGTGTGGTCGACGAGGACGACGACCTCCTCCGCGGCCCGGGCCATCGCCTGGTCGACGTCCGCCGACGCCAGGTTCGGCGTCGAGAGCCCGCGGGCCACGGTGAGACCGTTGCCCGAGATGAACGTGCGCCGCACGTGCAGCCCGGCCAGCGTCCGTTCGACGCTGCTGCCGACGAGGGCGAACGTCGACCCGCGCAGCGACCCGCCGGTCACCACCACCTCGGCCGCGCTGTGGGCGAGGACCTCGGCCACCGGGATCGAGTTGGTGACGACCGTCAGGTCGGACAGGCGTCGCAGCCTGCGGGCGAGCTCCTGGGTGGTCGTGCCGGCCCCGATGACGATCGCGTCGCCCTCACCGACCAGGCCTGCGGCGAGCTCGGCGATCGCCGCCTTCTCGGCGGCGGCGACGCGGCTCTTCTGCCGGTAGCTCTGCTCGTGGGACAGCCCGCCGCGCGAGACCGCACCGCCGCGCCGGCGGTCGATGAGCCCCTGGCTCTCCAGCGCCCGGAGGTCGCGGCGGACGGTGACCTCGGAGGTGTCCAGCGCGGTCGCGAGGTCGCGCATCGACACGGCGCCGTTGATCCGGACGAGCTCGAGGATCGCCTGGTGCCGCTCGGCCGTGAACACGTCGCCGCCGTCCTCCGTCGGTCCCCGGACCGGCTCCGGGGGCCGGCGCCCGTGCTCGGGCTGATGCCCGCACCGTAGCGCCCGGGTCTGGACACGGCTGATCGATCGCGACCACGTCTGATCGATCGGCCTTCGTCGACGGGTCAGGGGCGGTCCCGCGGGGCCGACTCGATCGCGGCGGGACGCAGCTGGGCCGCGCGGACCCGGGTCACGTCCAGCTTCTCCGAGCGGTCGAAGGAGTAGACGCCGTTCTGCTCCTGGAACACGTCGGTCAGCTGGGTGTAGCAGTAGCCGAACATCAGCGGGTCACCGAGCAGGACCCCGGTGAGCCCGGCGAAGCGCACGTGGAACTCCTCCTCGCTGCCCGGTGCCTTCCCGTAGCCCCAGGACGCGTCGGCGCTGCGGTCCGCGCTCGCCTGCCCGCCGGGCCGCCACCAGATCCCGCCGAACTCGCTGCAGAACCAGGGCTGCCCGCCGTAGGGGAGCGACCAGACCTCGCCCGCCGGACCGGTGTTCGTGTCGGGGTCGCCGTCGGTCAGGCCGCCCACCGCCACCGCGAACGCGGCCGGGTCCTGCTCGTAGTTGTGGGAGTCCCAGACGTCGGTCTCGGGGACCCGGTGGGAGTAGCCCGAGGTGTCCAGCACCGGGCGCGACGTGTCCATCGCCTTCGCCGCCAGGAACATCCCGCGCATGACGTCGTCGAGGACCTGCCCCCGGTCGGTCAGCGGCTGGAAGGTCTCGTTCATCCCGCACCACCCGATGATCGCCGGGTGGGAGTGGTCGCGCTCGAGCTCCTCCAGCCACTGCGTGACGAACGACGCCGTCGGGTGCTGGGTCTCCCCGTCCGCGCCGACACTGCCGTCGCGGGCGCCCCAGTCGGGGAACTCCCCCCAGACCAGGTAGCCGAGGCGGTCGGCGTGGAAGAGGAAGCGCTCCTCGAACACCTTCTGGTGCAGGCGGGCGCCGTTGAACCCGGCCGCCAGCGACAGCTCGATGTCGCGCACCAGCGCGGCGTCGTCGGGCGCGGTGAGCAGGCCGTCGGGATACCAGCCCTGGTCGAGGACGAGGCGCTGGAAGACCGGCTCGCCGTTCAGCAGCACGGCCTTGCCGTCGATCGCCACCGAGCGCAGTCCCGCGTAGGACGCGACGCGGTCGACGATCCCGCCGGCGTCGTCGAGGAGCTCGACCACCAGGCCGTACAGGTGCGGGTCGGCCGGCGACCAGGTCCGCACGCGGTCGGCGGGGACCCGGAGGTGCAGGCGGGGCGCGAGGTCGAGGTCGGCGCGCACCGTCCCGGTCACCACGTCGCCGGCCGCGTCGGTGAGCGTCGCGCGCACGTGCCAGCCCGCGTGGTTGCCCGACAGCGGCTGCTCGAGGGCGAAGGCCGAGCCCGCGAGGTCCGGGGTGATCCGCGTCCGGCGCAGGTGCGCCGCGGGGACCGGCTCGGCCCACACCGTCTGCCAGATGCCGGTCGTCCGGGTGTAGTCGCACGCGTGGTTGGCCCACTCCGAGGACTGCTTGCCCCGCGCCTGCGGACCCCGGTGGGTGTCCCGGGCGCGCACGACGACCTCGAACGGGCCGGTCCGCTCGCCGAGGTCGGCGGTGAACGGCGTCCAGCCGCCGCGGTGGCGGGCGACCTCCACCCCGTCGACCCAGACGGTCGCGTCCTGGTCGACGGCGCCGAAGTGGAGGTGCACCCGCCGGCCCGCCCACGCCGCGGGCACCTCGACGGTCCGGCGGTACCAGACGGCCTCGAGGAAGTCGGTGTCGCCGATCCCGGACAGCACCGACTCGGGGGCGAACGGCACGGTGATCGACGCCGCCAGCGGCCGGGTCACCAGGCCGCGCTCGAGACCCGAGTCCGCGGTGTCCACCTCGAACGCCCAGTTCCCGTTGAGGCACAGCCAGTCCGCGCGGACGAACTGGGGCCGCGGGTACTCGGCCCGGGGCAGCTCGCCCGGGGCCGCCGCGGTCGGCTGAGCCGGCCACGCCTGCGGCGGCGCGGCGATCGGGTGCTGCTCGGACGGGACGGTCGGGACGGGGGTCACGACCGCCGACCCTACGAGCCCACCCGGCCCCGGCGGGCTCGGTGGAGTCGCGCGGTCGACGGCGGACCCGGGAAGCTGGTCGGGGACACCGGTCGGTGGGGACCGCTGCGGACGGACGGGGGACTTCATGCGGGTGGCCGTGCTGGGTACCGGGACGATGGGCGCGGGCATGGCCCGGTCGCTGCTGCGGGCGGGCATCGACGTGACCGCCTGGAACCGCTCACCGGACAAGGCGGAAGCACTGACGGGAGACGGCGCGACCGTCGCCCACGACCCGGCGGCCGCCGTCGACGGGGCCGACCTCGTGGTGACGATGCTGTTCGACGCCGACTCGGTCCTCGAGGTCGGCGGGCAGATCGCCGGCGCGCTCGGGCCGGACGCCGTGTGGGTGCAGTCGAGCACGATCGGGCTCGCCGGCACCGACCGCCTGGCGGCGCTCGCGGCCGAGCGGGGGCTGCGGGTGCTCGACGTCCCCGTGCTCGGCACGAAGCAGCCGGCCGAGCAGGGGAAGCTCGTCATGCTGGCTTCCGGTGACCCGGCGCTGCGGGCCGCGGCCCAGCCGGCGCTGGACGCCATGGGCGCGAAGACGGTGTGGGCGGGGGACTCCCTCGGGCGCGGCACCGCGCTGAAGCTCGTCTGCAACGCGTGGATCGGGTCGATGACCGCCGCCGTGGCGCAGTCCCTCGCCCTGGCCGGCGGGCTCGACCTCGACCCTCAGCTGTTCCTCGACGCGATCGACGGCGGCCAGTCCGACACGCCCTACGCGCACCTGAAGGGGAAGACCATGCTCGCCGGGGAGTTCCCGGCCCAGTTCGCCCTCGACGGGGTGCTGAAGGACCTCGGCCTGATCCGGACCGCGGTCGAGGGCGCCGGTGTCGACCCCACGCTCATCCGCGCGGTGCTGGCCACCTACCAGCAGGCGAGTGACGCCGGGCACGGCGGCGAGGACATCGCCGCGGTCTACACCGCGTTCGCCCCGGCCGGCCCGGTCGCGGCGAGCTGACCCGGACACTGAGCCGGACCGCCGACCGGGACTGCTGACCGGGACCGTCCACCCGGGGCTGTTCCCGGACCGGCGTCACACCCGGCCGGCGGCCACGGTGGCCAGCTGGATGATCTCCGACCTGCTCGTGCTGTGGTCGAGGGGGTGGATGACGGTGGCGGTGACGACGACGGCACCCTTGCGGAACACGATGGACGAGCCGCCCTGGTGGAAGACGCCGAACGCGCGCTCGCCGACGCCCGGCACGGTGACGGGCTCGCCGATCCCCGAGGTCTTCAGCCGGGCCGGGAAGGCGTCGAAGTAGCTCGTCCCCTGGCCGCCGGTGATGACGAACACCAGGACGGCCAGGGACCTGCCGCCGTAGGCGCACCGGCTGTAGGACCCCCGCGAGGTGTCCTCCGTGCCGTCGCCGGGGTCGGTGCCCAGCACGGACCTGATGTCCTGGCGGGTGATCACCGAACACGCGCCCGTCCCACCGTGCGTCGTGCCGTCCGTCGTCGTCCCCGCAGGACGGTCGGTCGGGTCGACGGTGGCGGCAGCCGGGGCGGCGCTCACGGCGGGCTCGGCCGGGGCGGCCGCCCGGGTGGTGACGACGGCCGTCCCCGGCGCGGGCCGTCCGGTCGGGTCGGGGGCGGCGCTGCTGCCGCACGCGCTCAGCAGGAGCAGGGCGGCGCCGACGGCGACGGCGGTCGGGTACGGGCGGGTCCTGCTCATGTCGTGTCTCCGTTGGTCATCGAGGTGCAGGTGTGGTGCGGGCCGTTCAGAGGTCCAGTGCGGGCAGGACGCGGGCGGTGTGGGCACCCACCCGACGCAGCGCCTCGAGCACCGTCTCGGCATCGGCGGCGGCCACCACGCACTGGCAGGTCTGCTGGGCGGGGACGTACGTGGCGTGCAGCACGTGCAGGGGACTCCCGTGCGCGGTCATCGCGGTCGCGACGGCCCGGACCCGGGCCAGCTCGGTCCCCAGGTCGGCCACGTCGGCCACGGGCACGAGCCGCTCGATCACCCAGGTGCTCACGTCGACGACGCCGTGGGCGACCGGGCGTCCGTCCGACCTGTCGCGGTGGTCACGAGGTCGGTTCGGGCTGGTGTACGGCGTGGACCCCGAGCGCCAGCAGGCGGTGCTCGACGGCGTCGGCCGCGGCGATCGGGCCGCCGGCCGCGGCGAAGGCGGCCGCGACGCGCTCGGCTCCGGCCCTGCGGGTCATCGCCTCGCGCACCTTCGCCCGGAGCCGGTCGGGTCGCAGCCGGCAGGCCGGCAGGCGGGTGCCCGCGCCGGCGACCTCGACGCGGCGGGCGACCTCCGGCTGGTCGCGGCCGAACGGCACGGCGCAGACCGGAACCCCGTGGGCCAGGGCCTTCTGGGTGGCGCCCATCCCGCCGTGGGTCACCGCGCACACGGCACGTTCGAGCACGGGTCCGTGCGGGAGGAATCGGGCCACGCGGGCGTTGGGGGGCGCGTCGAAGGCGGCCGGATCCCCGGCCGGCACGGTGGCCACGACGAAGACCGGATCGTCGGCGAGCCCCGCGAGGGTGGCCGCGACGAGACGGCCGTCGTCCTGGAACGACGACGACGTGGTGACGAGCACGATCGGCCGGTCGATCCGGGTGAACCAGTCCGGTGGCTCGGCCGGGGGCTCCCAGTCGCACGGCCCGACCATGACGATCGAGTCCGGCCAGTCCCGGCGCGGGTACTCGAAGGGCTCCGCGGTCAGCGACAGCACCATGGGCGGCCGCCGGAACACGTCGTCGACCGCGGCCAGCGGGCCCAGTCCGAGTCGTGCCCGGACGTCGTTCAGGGCCGGTCCCATGATGCGTTCGACGGTGCCCAGGACGACGGGCCGCGCGATCCGGTCGCGCAGGTGCCCGAGGGGTCCCGCCGGAGGCGGGAGGCCGGGACCGAACGGGGGAGCGTCGACCGAGCGCAGCGGGATCGGGTAGTGGCAGACCGCCGCCCACGGGCCGCCCCACGCCTCGGCGGCGGCCATGGCGCCCCAGCTGTTGATGTCGACCAGCACTGCGTCGGGGCGCTCGTCCCCGATCGCGCGCTGGAGGTCCGGGCCGTCCATCTCGGCCCGGGCGGAGAAGGTCCGCACCGTGCGCTGCAGGGCCCCGCGCGGACTGCCCGCGCGCCAGTCGTCCTCCTCGATCGCCGCGATCGCGTCGCTGACCGGCGCGGCGGTGAAGCCCCGGGACCGCATCAGCGGCACGTGCGCGGCTGCGGTGCGGACCGCGATCTCGTGCCCTCGTAGGGAGAGCTCGTCGAGGATCGGGGTGAGCGGGAACAGGTGCCCGGCCCCGGGTGAGGTGTAGGCGAGGACTCGTGCCATCAGCGGTCTCCTTCGACCCGGGGGGTGAGCCGCTCGACCGACACGGGACCGGTCCGCCGGCCACGTCGGCCACGGGCCCGGGCGGCGTCGACCGCCCGGGTGCTCACGCCGACGACGCTAGGGACGCACCGGTGCGGGGCACACCCGTGCGACCACGTGCACGCCACCTGCATGTGCGGGCCGCGCGCGGGCGATCACGGCGGCCGGATCCGCGTGGAACGCCGCCAGCAGGTCGGGCAGCGCCGGGCCGGGCTCGAGCAGCGGCGCGACGTGCCCGGCGCCCGGGACCTCGGCCATCGCCCCGGCCCGCAGGAGCTCCGCCGCCGCGGCCGCCTGGGTTGGCGTCCAGAGCGGGTCGTCGATCCCGGCGACGAACAGCGTGGGCCCCGTGATCCGGCGCACGGCGTCGCTCGAGTCCGGCCGGTCGAGCATGAGCGAGTGCATGGCCGCGTGGAGCCCGCGCCGGTCGGCGCGGCGGAGGCTGTCGACGACGAGGTGGTCGGCGGCCGGGTCGCGGTCGCGCAGGGCCCGCCCGAGCAGGGCCCCGGAGACCTCGCGGGCGAGCGGGCGGACGGCCCCGACGACGCGGTACGCCGCGACCATCAGCCCGATGCGCCGGTGCTCGGCCGGGCTCAGCGGGTGCACGGGCGCGCCGACGGTGACGAGGGTCCGCACCCGGTCGGGGTGTGCTGCCGCGAGGACGATGCCGACGTGCCCGCCCCAGGCGTTGCCGAGCCAGTCGACCGGCCCACCGATCCCGAGGTGGTCGAGCACGTCCAGCGCGCAGCCCGCGCAGTCCTCGAGGGTGAAACGCCGCCGGACCGGGGCGCTGTCCCCGTGGGAGGGCCCGTCGATGATGACCAGTCGGTACCGGCGGGCGAGGTCGGGTCGCAGCCGGTCCCAGGTCCGGGAGTCGACGAAGAGGCTGTGCCAGAGGACGAGCACCGGTCCGGCGCCGACCACGGTGACGTGGAGGTCACCGAGTCGGGTCGGGACCATCGAGCTCCGGCCGGGATCCTCGCGGGTGGGTACGTCGGGCGTCATCGCGTGTCCTTGGTAGTTCGGACCCCGAAGCATCGGGAAGCGAACTATCCTCACGGCCCGTGCCCACGTCAAGTGCTGCCGCGAGCCGGCCCACGTCCGCCGACCTCCCGACCGACCGGCTGGCCGTCGGCCAGCTGCTCGGCCGACTCCTCCGCGAGTTCCGGGAGGAGCTGTTCGCGCCGGCGGCCGACGCCGGCTTCGGCGACATCCGTCCGGCCCACCTCCGGGTCTTCGGCAACGTGGGGATCGACGGCGTCCGGCTCACCGAGCTCGCCGCCCGCTCCCAGCTCAGTCTCGCGGCGAGCTCGGAGCTGACCAGTGAGCTCGTGGCCCTCGGCTACCTGGAGCGGCGCGCCGATCCGGCCGACCGCCGGGCGCGGCTGATCTTCCCGACCCTGCTGGGCCGTCGTGCCCTCGACGCCGCCGGCAACCGCGTGGCGGAGATCGAGCACAGGTGGGCGGGTCTCGTCGGGAGGACGCCGCTCGACCGGTCGCTGCACACCCTGCAGACGCTGCTCGACGCGCTCACCGACCGCGGCGAGCGGGACCGACCTCGCTGACGTCCGCGCGCTCGCGCGACGGATCAGAAGGGCACCCGCTGGGCCAGGAGACCGGTCCCCGTCGCGCGGCCGGACAGGATCCGGCCGAACTCCACGGCGTCGAGGGTGTACTCGAGATCGGTGCCGTCGCCGTCGGTGCCGTCGTCGTCGTCGCCGGTGCCGGTGCCGGTGCCGGCGTCCGCGCCCCGACCGGCGAGGTGCAGCTGGGGCCTGAGGTCGACGAGCGGGTCGCCGGTGGACCCGAGCTCCTGCTGGGTCTGGAGGAACTCGGCGGCACCCTGGGCGAAGCCGACCGGCCGACGTTGACAGCCGGAGGATGGTGAGGACCGCGGGCGCGGTCGGTGCGCCGGCTCCCCTGAGGACGGGTCGTGATGCGGTGGCTCCACCCGGAGCGGTCGGTCCCCTGCTCGGACGCCCGGTCGAGGACGCCGCGATGGCCGCCTTCCTCGACGGGCCGGTGACCGGGACCCTGGTGGTCGAGGGCGAGGCGGGCATCGGGAAGTCGACGCTGTGGGGCGTCGGGGTGGCCGCCGCGATCGGTCGGCCCGGCACCGTCCTCTCGGCGCGGGCGGCGCAGGCGGAGGCCAGCATGTCCTTCGCCGGCCTGGGCGACCTGCTCGCGCCGGTCGCCGACCGGCTGCTCGAGGAGCTGACCCCGCTGCAGCAGGCGGCCCTCGAGGTGGCGCTGCTGCGTCGGGCGGCGGGCGCCCTGCCCCCGGCCGGCCGCGACGTGGGCCTCGCCGTGCTGGCCGCACTGCGCCTCCTCGCGGCGGCGGGCCCGGTCCTCGTCGCCGTCGACGACGTGCAGTGGCTGGACCGGGCGAGCGCCGAGGTGCTCGCGTTCGCCCT
>CAXSIB010000111.1:0-9068 GCA_964237095.1 uncultured Actinomycetales bacterium | reverse complement strand
CAGAGCGCGGGTACCTCAGATGTCGTAGTAGAGCTCGAACTCGTGCGGGTGCGGGCGGAAGCGGAAGGGGTCGATCTCCTTCGTCCGCTTGTACTCCACCCAGGTCTCGATGAGGTCGGGGGTGAACACGTTGCCCGCGGTCAGGTAGTCGTGGTCCGCCTCGAGGGCGTCGAGGGCCTCGCCGAGGGAACCGGGGACGGTCTTCAGCGCGGCCAGCTCGTCCGGGGGGAGGTCGTAGAGGTCCTTGTCGACGGGCTCCGCCGGCTCGATCTTGTTCTTGATCCCGTCGAGGCCGGCCATGAGCAGCGCCGAGAACGCGAGGTAGGGGTTGGCCGACGGGTCGGGCACGCGGAACTCGATGCGCTTGGCCTTCGGCGAGGTGCCGGTGACCGGGATGCGGATGGCCGCGGACCGGTTGCCCTGGGAGTACACGAGGTTGACGGGCGCCTCGAACCCGGGGACGAGCCGGTGGTAGGAGTTCACCGTGGGGTTGGTGATCGCGACCAGGCTCGAGGAGTGCGCGAGGAGGCCGCCGACGTACCAGCGGGCGATCTCCGACAGGCCCGCGTAGCCGCCCTCGTCGAAGAACAGCGGCTGGCCGTCCTTCCACAGCGACTGGTGGCAGTGCATGCCCGAGCCGTTGTCGCCGAACAGCGGCTTCGGCATGAAGGTGGCCGTCCGGCCGTCCTCCAGGCACGCGTTCTTCACCATGTACTTGAAGAGCATGAGCGCGTCGCCGGAGTGCAGCAGCGTGTCGAACTTGTAGTTGATCTCCGTCTGGCCGCCGGTGCCGACTTCGTGGTGGGCCCGCTCGATCTCGATGCCCGCGCCCATGAGGTGCGTGGAGATCGTGTCGCGCAGGTCGGCGAAGTGGTCGGTGGGGCTGACCGGGAAGTAGCCGCCCTTGTAGCGCGGCTTGTTGGCGAGGTTGCCGCCCTCCTCCTCGCGGCCGGTGTTCCAGGCGCCCTCGATGGAGTCGATGTAGTAGTAGCCCGCGTTGGCCTTCGTCTCGAAGCGGACGTCGTCGAAGATGTAGAACTCCGCCTCCGCGCCGAAGTAGGCGGTGTCGGCGATACCGGTCGAGCGCAGGTACGCCTCGGCCTTGGTGGCCACCTGGCGGGGGTCTCGGCTGTAGGGCTCGCTCGTGTACGGGTTGACGATCGAGAAGTTCATCGCGACCGTCTTGCGCTTGCGGAAGGGGTCGACGAACGCGGTGGCGGCGTCCGGGATCAGCTTCATGTCCGACTCGTGGATCGCCTGGAAGCCGCGGATGGAGGATCCGTCGAACATCAGGCCCTCTTCGAAGGCGTCGGCGGTGAACGACTTGGCCGGCACCGTGAAGTGCTGCATCACACCGGGCAGGTCGACGAAGCGCACATCGAGGAACTCGACGTCCTCGCGCTCGACGAAGTCGATCAGCTCCTGGGCATTGCTGAACATCCAGCCTCCTCGTCCCGCGCGTGCGGGTCTGTCGAACGGGTCCCGCCCGGGTCGGACACGCGGTCGTCGGGACGGCCGGGGCGAGTCGAACGTAGGAGCGGGCCGTTTCGGCGGGGTGCCGACCATGTTTCGCGCGTGTTACCGGCCGTCCCGTCCAGGCTGGGCACGGGGAAGCCGCAGATGATCATCACCGCAGGTCACAGGGCCTCGACGGGCTGCAGTCGGCCTGTCGGACGGCCCGCCGGCGACCCGCGCGGCGACCCCGCCCGCCCGACCCGTGCCCGTGCCCGCGCCCGGTCGGCTCCTAGCCTGGGGCCGTGACCGACGTGACCGCCCCGGCCGGGTCCGACCTGGGTCTGCCCGCCACCGGGCCCGGCCGGCTCGCGGGCTGGGGTCCCCGCCTGCTCGCGCTCGTCGTCGACTGGGCGCTCAGCTACGTGCTGGCCCTCGTGCTGCTCGGCCGCGGCGACGGGCTCCACGGCGGCGCGACGTTCGTGCCGCTGGCGCTGTTCGCCGTGGAGTGCTGGATCGGCACCGCGCTGGCGGCGGGCAGCATCGGCCAGCTCCTGTTCGGGCTGCGGGTCGTACGCGCCGACCGCCGGCTGCGCGGTCGGTTCGTCGACCCGCTGCACGCCGCCGTGCGGGTCGTCCTGCTGGTGCTGGTCGTGCCGGCGGTCGTGTTCGACCACGACCGCCGGGGCCTGCACGACCGGGCCGCGGGCACGGTCGTCATCAGCCGCCGCTGACCCGCCGCCGGTGGCTCAGGTCTTCTTCGAGCCCGTGCCCGTCTCGGGCGGCGGGCGCAGGCCCTTGGGGAGCTTGACGCCCTTGGGCAGCGGGCCGGCCGGCATCTTCGGCGCCCCGATGCCGAGGGCCTTGAGTCGCCGGTTGAGCTCGCTGACGTCCGAGCCCGACAGGACGGTGGGCAGCTTGCCCAGCCGGCGGGGCAGTCCGCGGACCGGGACCCGACCGGGGGTGGCGCCCGCCATCATCGTGCGGATCGGGGTGTCCGGGGCGACCCGCTGGTGGCGCCGGACCTCGCTCGCCAGCAGGTCCTTGAGGCGGTTGTCGCTCGGGCCCTCACCGACCAGCACGATGCCCGGGCGGCCGACCGCGCGGTGCACGACCTCGAGGGTCCGCGTGCCACCGATGCCCGGCTCGACCGTCCAGTTCTTCTTGAGGGTGCCGATGGCGGCCGCCGCCGCGCCGGGGGAGTCCCCGAGGCGCGCGTAGGCCGCGGTCTCGGCCCGCCGGCCGAAGATGATCAGCGCCGCGAGCAGGCCGAGGAACGCCCCGATGACCGTGTAATAGATGGTCGACCCGGTGCCCTGGATGACGAAGTGGCCGATGACGAAGCCGAGGATCGGCAGCGGCAGGAACGCCGCCAGCAGCCACAGCGGGAGTCGCCGGTCGGTGGAGTAGGTGATCTTGAGCACCTCGCCGAGCTGGCCGAGGGTGCCGCGCATCTTCTCCAGGCGCCCCTTCTTGACCGCCGCGGCCGGCTGGACCGCACCACCGCCCGCAGCGGCCGTCCTGGCCGCCGCCCGGGTCACCCCGGTGCTGGCCTTCGCGCCCGTCCCCGCTCCCGCGCCGGTGCCCGTGCGGGGGGCCGGGCCGCCCGCACGGCCCGCGCTGGTCTTCGCCGACGCTCCGGCCGCGGTCGCACCGGGCTTCGCGCCTCGACCGAACCGCCGGCCGGTCGCCGCGGCGGGCGCGGTGGCCCCGTTAGGGGCGGCCGGGGGTGTCGGACGGGTCGGCGGTCTGCTGGCGGGCACGGGGCAGCAGTCTAGGAGCGGGCGGCCAGAGCCTGGCGGTAGAGCCGCCCGGCCCGGTACGAGGAGCGCACGAGCGGCCCGGACATCACCCCGGCGAAGCCGAGCTCGCGGGCGTGCTCGGCGAACTCGTCGAACTCCCGGGGCTCCACCCAGCGCTCGACGGGGTGGTGGCGCGCGCTCGGGCGGAGGTACTGGGTGATCGTGACGAGGTCGCAGCCGGCGGCGTGCAGGTCGGCGAGGGCGTCGCGGACCTCCTGCGGGGTCTCGCCCATCCCGAGGATGAGGTTGGACTTGGTGACCATCCCGGCCTCGCGCGCCAGGGTGATGACGGCGAGGGAGCGGTCGTAGCGGAAGGCCGGGCGGATCCGCTTGAAGATCCGCGGAACGGTCTCCAGGTTGTGCGCGAACACCTCCGGCGCGGCGTCGAACACCTGCTGCAGCAGCTCGGCGTGCCCGGAGAAGTCCGGGGTCAGGATCTCCACCCCCGTGCCCGGGTTGGCCGCGTGCGTCGCGCGGATCGTCTCCGCGTACAGCCAGGCGCCCTCGTCGGGCAGGTCGTCGCGGGTGACGCCGGTGATGGTGGCGTAGCGGAGGCCCATCGTCGCGATGGACTCAGCGACCCGGCGGGGCTCGTCGCGATCGAGCGGATCGGGCTTGCCCGTGTCGATCTGGCAGAAGTCACAGCGCCGCGTGCACTGGTCACCGCCGATGAGGAAGGTGGCCTCGCGGTCCTCCCAGCACTCGAAGATGTTCGGGCAGCCGGCCTCCTGGCACACCGTGTGCAGCCCCTCGGACTTCACCAGCGCCTTGAGCTCGCGGTACTGCGGGCCCATCCGCGCGGTCGTCCGGATCCAGGCCGGCTTCTTCTCGATGGGCGTCGCGGCGTTGCGGACCTCGAGACGGAGCATGCGGCGCCCGTCGGCGCCGACGGTGGTCACCGGTGCGGTCGTCATGCCGGTGAGGATAGTTTCGCGCGGTCCGGGGCCGCCGGGACACCGGCCGCCGGCGTCAGCACGTCGGTGAGGGCCTCGCGGACGGTGTCGAGGACGTCGAGGACGCCGATCCGCCGCCCGGCCTGCTCGGTCAGCGAGGTGACCCCGGCGTCGGTCAGCCCGCAGGGGACGATCCCGGCGTAGGCGCCCAGGTCGCAGTCGCAGTTGAGGGCGAAGCCGTGCATCGTCACCCCGCGGGCGACCCGGATCCCGATCGCGGCGATCTTCCGGTCGGGCTCGCCGGCGCGGACGACCCAGACCCCGCTCCGGCCCTCGACGCGGCCGGTCGCCACCCCGAAGGCCGCGCACACCGCGATCAGCGCGGACTCCAGGCGGCGGACGTGGCCGACGACGTCGACCGGTTCCGCGAGGGCCACGACCGGGTAGCCGACGAGCTGGCCGGGTCCGTGCCAGGTGATCCGCCCGCCGCGGTCGACGTCGACCACCCGGGACCCGTCGGTGGGCCGGTCCGCGGGCTGCGTGCGCCTGCCGGCCGTGTAGACCGCCGCATGCTCCAGCAGGACCACGGTGTCCGGCACGAGGCCGGCGACCCGGTCGGCGTGCAGGCGGCGTTGGAGGGCCCAGCCGTCCTCGTAGTCCACGAGGCGGACCCCGGGGCCCTCGTCGAGGAACACCAGGCCGGCCGCGACGGTCACGCGCGCCGGGTCGGACACCACGGTGGTCGTCACCGCTGCAGGCTAGGTCCGCCGTCATCGGGTCCGCCGCGGTCGCCGCCGGGTGAGCCGGGTCCGCCGAGGTGGTCGAGGACCTCGCGGGCCGTGCGCCGGCCCGAGACGAGCGCCCCCTGCAGCGAGGGGGTGTCGCGGTGGTCCCCGCACACCCAGGTCGCCGCCCCCACCCGGACGCGGCGGCGGATCCCCGAGCCGGGCCGCTGGGTCGGGACGGCGTAGGGGACGACGACCGGACGGACCGTCCGCCAGCCCGTCGTCGACACCCCGTAGAGGGTCGCGAGGTGGGACCGGACGGCGGCGTCGGCCGCGGCGGAGGTCTCGGTGTCGAGCACGGAGGACGACACGAGCACCGCCCCCGGCGGCCCGTACGTGGGGGCGACCGTCGTCGGCACGGAGGTGTTCACGACGGGACCGCGCGCCCGGCCGTCGACGGTGATGACCGCCTTCCCGTCGGCGAGGTCGGCCGGGTCGGCGTCCGCGAGGTGGTACCAGGTCGTCACCGGGCGTCCCGGGCCGGCCTCGACCCCGGGCAGCAGCCGGGCCGCGGCGGGTCCCTCGGTCGCGACGACCACCGCCCGGGCGGTCCACCGCCGCCCGTCGACGGACCGGACGCCACGGCCGCGGACGGCGTCGACCGCGTCGACCCGGACCCCGGTGCGGACGGTGCCCGCCGGCAGCATCGCCGCGAGCTGGGCCGGGACGGCCTCGATCCCCAGCGCGGGCAGTGACGGGCTGCCGCGGACGAAGCTGCGCAGGACCAGCTGGGCGTAGCGGCCGGAGGTGGCGAGGTCGGGCTCGAGGAACACCCCGGCCAGGAAGGGCCGCAGGGTCGTGGTGACGAGCTCGTCGCTGATCCCGGCGTCGCGGAACAGCTCCGCGGCCGAGGTGTCGGGCCGGTCGAGGAACCGCTGCACCGGGCCGGTGCCCACCCGCAGGGCGAGGGCCACCAGCGCGGCCTTGGCCCGCACCGACCCGACGTGGGCCCGCAGGGAGGACAGCGCGGCGCCGGGGACCCGCCGCGGGTCGGCGACCACCCACGCGCGATCGTCGAGGACCACCCGGACCCCCGCCCGGTAGGGCCGCAGGTCGAGCCGGTCGAGGTCGACCGTGCTCGCCAGCGTCGGGTAGCCGGGGTTGAGCACCTGGAAGCCGCGGTCGAGGCGCAGCCCGTCGACCACGTCGGTCCGCAGCCGGCCGCCGGGGGCGGACCCGGCGTCCAGGACCACCACGCGGGCGCCGCCGCGGTGCAGCGTCACCGCCGCCGCCAAGCCCGCGAGGCCCGCGCCGACGACCACCACGTCGGCCTCGTCCTCGGTCCCGGCCACGCCTCGACGCTAGCGGTCCGGTGAGTTGTCCACAGGCGCGGCGATCGCGGCCGCTGTCCACCGGTCGGGGCCGCCCATGCGGTGACGCGGGGCGCGGCGCCCAGGGTGGCGGCCATGGACGAGCTGCCGGCACCACCGGCGCGCCACCGCGGCGGGGCTCCGTCCGGTCCGACGGTCGACCAGCGCGCCGCGGACCTCGGGCGGTTCCTGGCCGACGCCCGGGAGCGCTCCCTCGCCACGGGCGGACCGGCGCTCGGGAGGACCCGCCGACGGGAGGAGCCGCCCCGGGGCGGGGATCCCCGCCGCGGCGCGGGTGTGCGTCACCGCCGCCCGGGCGTGCTCGGCGTGGTGGGGCTCGTCGCGCTGCTCGTGGTGCTCGCCGTCGCCTGGGCGGCGCACTCGGGGCGTCCGTCGCCTCCGGCCGCCGCCGCGTCCATCACGCCGGTCCTGTCCGCCGCGTCCGCGACGGCGGGACCGCGGGTGCCCGGGGTGGGTCGCACCCCCGCGGCCGTACGGCCGAGCGGGCCGGCGTCGACCGCTTCACCGGTGTCGGCACCTGTTCCGCTCACGCCTCCGGCCACCGTGCCGCCCACCGTCTCGACCACCGTTCCCGTCACGCGCCGTGAGGTCGTGGCGGTGGTGCCGGTCGAGGTACCGGCGGCAGCGGACCCGGCCGGCTCGTCGGCGACCCGGCCGAGCTGGACCACGGTCGTGCAGGCGCTGCTCCGCACCCGGTCCGCCGCGTTCGCCGCGGGCCGGCCGGACCTCCTGCCCGGCGCCGACGCGGCCGGCTCGGCGGTGCTGGCCGCGGACCGGACGCTGTTCGCCCGGTCCGTGCGGGCGGTGGGCTACGACCGGGTCCTGGGCCTCGGGTTCGACCTGACAGCGGTCCGGGCGACCTCGCTGGGCGACCGGTGGGTCCGCCTCGGCGTGACCGGCCGCCAGACCGCCGCGGTGCTGGTGGGCCCGCGAGGACGTCGGCTCGTGCCCGCCGGGCCGTCGGTGACGATGGCCGTCGAGCTGTCCAGGACGGTGGGCGGCCCGTGGCGGATCGCGCGGAGCCGGCCGTCGTGAGGCGGGCCAGGGGTGGCCTCCGGTCAGCGGCCGAGGACGGCCCGCAGCTGGCTGTCGAGGTCCGGGCTCTCGAACGTGAAGCCCGCGGCCTGCAGCTTCTCGGGGACGACCCGCTGGCTGCCCAGCACGCCGGACGAGAACTCCCCGAGCGCGAGGCGGAGCGCGAACGCGGGGACCGGGACCATCGTCGGGCGCCGCAGGTGGTGGCCCAGGGCCTTCGTGACGGCCGCGTTGGTGGCCGGCTCCGGACCCGTGAGGTCGAAGGGGCCGCTCGCGGTGGGCTCGTCGAGCAGGAACCGGATCGCCCGGACCTCGTCGGTCAGGGTGATCGTCGACCAGTACTGCGAGCCCGAGCCGAGCTTGCCGCCGACGCCGCGGTCGAACAGCTTCAGCAGCGGGGCGAGGGCGCCGCCGCCCTCGTCGAGCACCAGACCCGTCCGGATGACGGCGACCCGTGTCCCCGCGGAGATCGCGGGCCCGGTGGCCGCCTCCCAGTCCACGCACACCCGGGCCAGGAAGTCGTCACCGGGGGCGGAGGTCTCGGTCAGGACCTCGTCGCCGCGGTCGCCGTAGTACCCGATCGCGCTCGCCGAGACGAGCACGCGGGGCCGGGGGTGCGCGGACTGCAGCGCCCGGACGATGTTCCTCGTCGCGTCGAGCCGGCTGTCGAGGATCGACCGCTTGTACGCGGGGGTCCACCGGTGAGCGGCGACACCCGCACCGGCCAGGTTGACGACCGCGTCGACGTCGTGGAGGACACCGGGGTCGAGCGCGGCGCGCGGGTCGAGCTGGACCTCGTCCGCGGCGGCGGCCCGGCGGCTGACGAGTCGGAGGACGGTGTGCCCGTCGCCGGTGAGGGACGACCGGAGCGCGGTCCCGATGAGGCCCGACGAACCGGACATGGCGATCTTCATGGCCTCATCCTCGCGGACGGGGTGACCGGGCCGGGGCACCGCCCCGGCCCGGCTCGGTCAGAGGCCGACGTCGGCGGCGAACGCACCCTGCTCGAGGCGGTTCTTGACCGCCACGAGGAACCGCGCGGCGTCGGCGCCGTCGACCAGGCGGTGGTCGTAGGTCAGCGCCAGGTAGACCATCGAGCGGATCGCGATCGTCTCGCCGACTCCGGGGACGTCGAGGACGACCGGCCGCTTCACGACCGCGCCGGTCCCGAGGATCCCGACCTGGGGCTGGTTGAGGATCGGGGTGTCGAACAACGCCCCGCGGCTGCCCGTGTTGGTCAGGGTGAACGTGCCGCCGGACAGCTCGTCGGGCTTGATCGCGTTCGTCCGCGTCCGCTGGGCGAGATCGGCGATCCGCCGCGTGATCCCGGCCAGGTTGAGGTCTCCGGCGTCGCGGATCACCGGGACCATCAGCCCACGCTCGGTGTCCACGGCGACACCGAGGTTCTCCGTCGGCGCGTAGTGGATCTCCCCGGACTCCGTGTCGATCGTCGCGTTGACCTTCGGGTAGGCCTTGAGGGCCTCGACGACGGCGACCGCGAAGAACGGCAGGAAGGACAGCTTCACGCCCTCGCGACGCTCGAAGGCCGCCTTGGCGCGCTGGCGCAGTGCGGCGATCAGGGTCACGTCGACCTCCACCACGCTGGTGAGCTGCGCGGAGGTCTGGAGGGACTCGACCATCCGGGTCGCGATGACCCGCCGCATCCGGCTCATCTTCTCGGTGGTCCCGCGCAGCGGGCTGACCGGGAGCACGGCCGGGGCGGCCGCCGGGGTCCCGGCCGTCGGCGGCGCCGCCGGGGTGGCGGGGGCC